>CAZUJO010000578.1:0-2142 GCA_964619995.1 uncultured Leptospiraceae bacterium | reverse complement strand
GCAGTATGAATCCGAACTTTCCATTCCGTCGGGTTCTACTGAAGCTCTCCGGGGAAGCCTTTACCACGGAGGGAAAACTCGGCATTGAGTTTTCCCGCGTGCGTCACATCGCAGAACAAATCAAAGTCGTTCATCGCATGGGTGCGGAGATTGCCGTCGTCGTAGGCGCGGGCAACATCTTCCGCGGTCAGGCGGCTGCCGAATCCGGCATGGACCGCGCGCAGGCCGACTACATGGGGATGCTTGCGACGGTTCTCAACGCTCTTTCGCTGCAGGATGCATGCGAAAAGGTCGGTCTGATTACGCGTCTGCAGTCGGCGATTGAAATGAAGTCGATCTGCGAAGGATACATTCGCAGGAAGGCGATGCGTCATCTTGAAAAGAACCGCATTGTGATCTTCGCAGGCGGAACAGGCAACCCTTACTTCACAACAGACACTACCGCCGCCCTTCGCGCTGTCGAAGTCGGCTGCCAGGTAATTTTGAAAGCGACGAAGGTCGACGGCGTTTACGATTCCGATCCCAAAAAGAATCCGGACGCAAAAAGATTTTCGCGCGTTTCCTACATGGAATCCATTCAGCGCAGACTGAAGATCATGGACTCGACTGCGCTTGCGCTTTGCATGGACAACAACACACCCATACTCGTATTCGATATTTTTGAACAGGACAGCCTGAAAAATCTTGTAGAAGGCAAGAAAATCGGAACGCTCATATCCTCGGAAGAAGGACTGGAATATGCCTGAAAAACCAATTGAACCCGCACAGGTCTTGAACGATGTAAAAGGAAAAATGCAGAAGAGCCTCGATTCCTTTACGAAGGATCTCGCTGCAATCCGCTCGACGAGAGCGAATCCTGCAATGCTCGACGGCGTCCACGTGGATTACTACGGCGCGTCGACTCCGCTGAACCAGCTTGCAAGTCTCTCGGTTCCGGAAGCGCGTTTGCTGGTCATCACTCCGTACGACAAGAGCGCCCTCGGCGATATTGAAAAAGCAATTTTGAAAAGCGACATCGGCATTACGCCCGCAAACGACGGCGGTGTGATCCGCCTGGTTCTGCCGGAGCTGTCGATGGAGCGCCGGCAGGAGCTGGTCAAACAGGTGAAACACCGCCTGGAAGAATGCCGCGTCGCCATTCGCAACGTGCGCCGCGATGCGAATGAAGAAATCAAGAAGATGACCGGCAAGTCCCAGGATGAAACCAAGCATCTGCAGGATGACGTGCAGAAGCAAACCGATCAGTTCATTCACAAAGCGGAAGAAGCCGCAGCTCAAAAAGAAAAGAGCATCCTGACGGTCTGAAAGTGGCCGCCCAGAATCCGAATCCGCGGCACGTTGCCATCATTCTCGACGGCAACGGACGATGGGCCAAGAAGCGCGGGCTCTCCAGGTCGGAGGGCCACCGTGCAGGCGGCGAAGCTCTCGATCGCATCCTCGATGACTTTCTCGAAGTAGGAATCCCGGCTGTTTCGCTTTACGCATTCAGCACGGAGAACTGGAAGCGCCCGCGCGCTGAAATCCAGGGCCTCTGGAAACTCATGAAGGAATTCTTTTCAAGCCGGCTCGAGCGCTGTCTTGAAAAAGGCATTCGCATTCATGCCTCGGGTGATCTCTCAAAGCTGCCCGTCGCGAACCGGAAGCTCATCGAGCATGTGGTGGAAAAAACGAAGAAGAACAAAGTTCTTACGGCGAACTTCTGCGTGAACTATGGTTCCATGGACGAGATCGCCCACGCAGTTACCGAGATCGTCCGCGAAAGGCTGGAGCTTGCGAAGAAGGGCAAACGAGGCGACGGCGCTGTTTCCATCAAGGAGATTGAGCGTCACCTCTACACGCATCCGCTGCCTCCGGTTGACCTGCTTGTGCGGCCCGGCGGAGAAAAACGGCTGAGCAATTTCCTCCTGTGGCAGTGCGCGTATGCGGAACTGTATTTTACGGACGTTCTCTGGCCTGATTTTTCGCGCAAAGACCTGAGCGCGGCTCTGAAATGGTACCGGTCCCGGCCCCGCAAATTCGGTGGACTTCTGACCGGCGACGAGTAAACAAGCGCATGGGCGAAACAGCCAAACGTATTCTTTCCGGAGTGACCCTCGGAGCGGTCGTAGTCGTTGCTCTCAATCTCCCGGACTTTCTGTATTC
>CAZUJO010000577.1:0-2155 GCA_964619995.1 uncultured Leptospiraceae bacterium | reverse complement strand
ATCACGGGAAGCTCAAGGGGAATGCGACTTTTGTCGATCTCGGTAATGTTCTGATCGGTATAGCGAATGCTGGAACTCATAGTGAATCCACCTTTGCACGGTGCGTGCCCGGTTTCGGACCCGCAAGGCGTGCATTTCGCGCCCTCCGGCGGCCGCTTCGCGGACAATTTGTCAGCCTGCCTGACAGACGGTCCTGGACGCGCGGCCCGGGGCGGTTTTTATTTAAGGAAGACGACGTTTGTATACCGAACGAGCGATTTTTTTCCCAATGGAGGCACTCTGTGCGTCTTAACGATATGAAAAGATTTCTGACCGTGGCTCTTCTCACTTCGGCATTCGCCGCAGGTTTCGCGGCTCCGCTCGCTCCACCTCCCGGAGTCGCAAGCGAAGATTTCAGCCGCGCCGTGGATCAAATGCGCAATCGGCAGATCGTGAACCGGGCCGTGTACGATTCGGTCCGTCCGAGCACCGTGCAAATTATGGTGAAGGAGAAGGCCGCTTCCAATGAAGCAGAGCTGTTCTTGAATCCCTACGGCCGGCGCCGTCCCGATCGCGGCCAGCAGCAACAGGCGACCTCGCTGGGATCCGGGTTTATCATCGATTCGTCCGGCCTGATCGTTACCAACAGGCACGTAGTTCGCGGAGCAAAAGAAGTCGATGTGAAGCTGTCGGATGGACGGCTTGTGCGCGGAACTGTAAAAGGATACGATGACGCAACGGACATTGCGCTGGTCCAGGTTCAAGGTCTGAGCAATCTGCAGGTGGCGAGGCTTGGCGATTCGGATGCTGTGCGCGTCGGGGACATCGTGTTCACAGTGGGAAACCCTTTCGGACTCGACGGAACTCTTTCTACCGGCGTGGTTTCCGCCGTTGCGAGATCTCTCGATGGAACCGGCATGAAGTTCATCCAAACAGACGCGGCCATCAATCCAGGAAACTCCGGCGGACCTCTCATCAACCTAGACGGGGAAGTGATCGGCATCAATAGTATGATTTTCTCAACTACCGGCGCGAATATAGGAATTGGTTTTGCAATTCCGATGAGCGAGGCAAAGAGAATCATTCAGGAAATTCGCACTTCCGGCACTGTCGTGCGGCCGTTCCTCGGTATCATGATCGAAGCTCTCACGGTGGAAGGAAAAAAGAAGCTCGGGATTGAACATGGAGTCATGGTGGCGGGAGTATTCCGCGGCTCAGGCGCAGACAAAGCCGGCATCGAGCTCGAAGACATCATAGAGAAAGTGGACGGCAAGTGGTACGACGATCCTGCAATCCTCAGCGCTTATGTGCAGAGCAAGAAAGTAGGCGATCGTGTGCCGGTGGATCTGATCAGAAAAGGCCAGAGGATCACCGTTATGGTAACCCTGGGCAAAATGCCGGAGAATCGGCCGGAATGACTTGCCTCTGGAATTCGCGCCGCCGAAACTGGCGGCGTGAGTTTCAAGACGCAGATTTCAGCTGACGAATCCTTTCTCGCGAATCGCGAAGATCTTCTTGCGAAAACGGAGGATGTTCGTCGTCTCGCACGCCTGATTCAGGAAGGCGGCGGCGCCCGTGCGCGAAAACTCCATGAGTCGCGCGGAAAGATCTTCGTTCGCGACCGCATTCAAATGCTGCTCGATGCCGGTTCGCCGTTTCTCGAGACAGGCATGTTCGCCGGACATCAGGTGTACGATTTTGATGTTCCGGCAGCGGGCATTGTCTGCGGCATCGGCAAGATCGAAAACACTCTCTGCATGATCGTTGCAAACGACGCAACGGTCAAGGGCGGCACCTATCTGCCGATGACGGTGAAAAAACACCTTCGCGCGCAGGAGATCGCTCTTGAGAACCGTCTGCCATGCGTCTACCTCGTGGACTCGGGCGGAGCGTTTCTGCCAATGCAGGACGAAGTATTTCCGGACAAAGAGCATTTTGGCCGCATCTTCTTTAACCAGGCGCAGATGTCCGCAAACGGAATTCCTCAGATCGCAGTTGTGATGGGAAGCTGCACCGCCGGCGGCGCCTACATTCCTGCGATGTCGGAAGAGACGGTGATCGTGCGCGGCAACGGCACGATCTTCCTCGGCGGACCGCCCCTTGTAAAGGCGGCGACGGGGGAAGACGTTTCGGCGGAAGATCTCGGAGGCGCCTATGTCCATACGCACAAGAGCGG
>CAZUJO010000576.1:0-2160 GCA_964619995.1 uncultured Leptospiraceae bacterium | reverse complement strand
ATTCTCCTGTTCTTTATCGACGACTTCACGTTCAATTTCGGGCCTTTCCCACATTAAACCGCGCAATTTGCGCGCCGACCATCGCGAAACGCATGCGCCATCCGCCGAACGAATTTGACGAAAAAAAACCAGGCCAAAAGGCCTGGTGTTGCGCGCAACGGTTGTATGTTTTGCCCCGCTCAGCATTGCTTTGCGCGATGGGAGCGGCGTCGGCTTCGGATGGCTTTGAGTCGCGAGCGTCGTCCGATGACCCTACGGTGTTAGATAGGGTTCCATTTGCATTGCGTAAAACTGACCCAACGCATAGTACGCTCTGATCAGAAGGCGGGAGTAACCGGGGGCAAAAGTGTTTGAATGTGGAAAATCCTGCGTATAATTATGCGCAAGAAACGAGTAGATATACGGATAACAAAGCGCGGATCCAGACGCCGGGCAATCCAGCAGGGCACGATCAAACAAAGCGCTTCGCAAGGGGTTTATGTACACAATCCGCCCGATCCACGCTGACTGGCCATCACCGTACCGGAGGATGGTGATTCCATTATCTCGGTCTCCTTCCTTTTCAATTGCGAGACCTATTTCGTGCGCGCGCCGGACCAGGTTTTCGAGTGACGCCTGGTCCGCTCTGTCACCCATATCTGTAGCAACAATCAGCTGCACGTGACGCTCCATGAGAGCAATTACTCCCAGATTTTCGTAGTGACCACCGTCGGTTACAGTATAGCTTTCCGCAACCGCCGGCCTTGGCACATTTCCATGAAACTTTACATACCATTCCAATCCTGCAATGTCAACAAGCTGGACGCGTTGGCCAAACATATGGAAAGACAGGGAGACGTCCGGAGCGACCGCACTGGCCATGGCCAGTGCCTCCGAGAACATGATGTTATCTTCGGGGGCCGATTTCTTTAGATCGACGACGAAACCTCCCGTGTCGTCGCCGTTATCAATCACTGCAATTCTCGATTCAGCGATTTCAAATCTATACCCATGGAGCCTGGGGAGCCTAACGGCGGAATGGCTGGCGTTGAGAACTAAGAATGGGCGATCCGCAAACCGCTTCTTGCCGAACTCCCGCAAGCCAACGTCCTCTGTGTGTGCCAGCGAGTGTCGCATGATCATGTCGCGCCAGTCCTCGCGAGCGAATCCGCCGGGGTGAAAGGATCCAAATCCGAGGCAATGGCTTTCCAGCTTGCTGAGAGTGTCATAGGATTCATTCAAATACAAGCCCGCCAAATCCTGCGCAAGGTCATCAAAATCCGAGGTTTGCGAGGATACCGCTTGGTCGATCAACGCGAGAGTCTGTTCCGGGGATCCCATTCGCGTATACGCCCCCGCAGCCCAGCCGCCACCTGACACCGCGGAAATGTAATCAACCCGGTCGATCAGTCTTCCATTGCTCCTTCTTGTTAGCGCGGATAGGACCCCAAGGTGAAACGCATTTGATCTGATGCCTCCACCGGAGAATGCAAGGCCGATAAGTCCGGTTTCAGTTGCGTCTTTTCGCCGCCGGCTCACGATGTCGTATTCTTCTTGAAAGAAAGAAATCGGATGTCTGAACCGTTCGTCAGGGCGATTGATGACAGCGAAGGCGGAGTCTGCAGAACTGACCGGCTGATTGATGGGATTGGACCCCTGGCAACTTACTACCAGAAAGAAAGACACCAGCCAGAAGTTTCGCGCAGGCTTACTGCGTGACACAAGAACCGCCTGCTGGAGTTGGAGCTGCACCCTGACCGAGTTTCGCCAATGATTTCTCTAAGAGGCAGGTAGATTGTTTGCTGATTCGTCTGAATTCTTCAGCATACTGCCTCGCATCGATTGTATTGTTCCCAACGGCCTCGCAGAGCCGGTACAGCTAGCCTTCGTGGTACTGAATGATTTCGCTGACTGCATAGATAGTCGCCAGGTTTTCCGAATACTTAAGCGTGACGTCCTTGTCTCGATCCCGGCTGCCGAATCCAGGGATCCCAAGGACATCCTTCAAGCTGAACGAGCCTTCAATAGCTCCGAGTTTTGCTGCCGGGCCAGGAAATTCAAGGCAGGCATAGACAGACCTTCCTTCGTCCTTCTTCCATGCAGACGAATAGCGGTCCGTATTGCTGCCCCGCACGAGGTTATATTGGCTGTCGAGCCCCCCCCCCACCCCCCCCCGCACAA
>CAZUJO010000575.1:0-2171 GCA_964619995.1 uncultured Leptospiraceae bacterium | reverse complement strand
AGCATCAGGTAAATGAAAGTCTGAGCGTCGCGGAATGAAAGGGCGCTGAACAGAAGCCGAAGAGGGGCACGGCGAGAAGCACAAGATTCAAAAGGCTTGCGGCAGCGCGCGGCGAGCCGCCTGCGAAATGCAGAATAAGCGCACTGAACACGGCAAGGGTTCCCGCGTAGATCAGAAGCCGATAGTTGCGCAGGTTCTCGCGCAGTTCGTACTTAAGTATGGTCCAGACGGCGTTTCTGTTCATGCCCCCTCCATATCTCAACAATGGCTTCTTCCAGATCTGTTTTGCCTCGCGAGAGATCGGCGGGCTTTCCGGCTAGAATGCTTCGTCCGTCTACGAGCAGACAGAGCTCGTCTGCAAGTTCCTCGACTTCTTTCATAATGTGAGATGTAAACAGAATGGTGCGGCCCTGGGCCCGAAGTTCGCGCACGCGTGTCTTTAAGTAATAGGCGTTCATCGGATCCAGGCTGGCCGTTGGTTCATCCAGGATATAAAGATCGCGGTCGTACATAAGCGCCTGGAGTATGTTCACCTTCTGCCGCATGCCCTGAGAAAGTTCACCGCACTTCTTCTCCAAAAAATCCTGAATTCCAAGCTCAAGAATCAGTTTCTGCGCATGCGGCGACTCGGTTCCTGCAAGTTCTTCCAGCAACGACGCAAGCTCACGAACCCTGAGATTCTCGGGAAAATCGGGGATCTGCGGCATGTAACCGCAGTGAGTCACAAGCCCTTCGCGGGATTCCGGATATGGTTTTCCATCCACAAAAACAGCTTCCGGATTGTCGGGAAGCACGAGACCCAGCAGAGATTTGATGAGCGTGCTCTTTCCGGATCCATTCGGACCAAGCAGAGCAAAACACACGCCCGGATTGATCTTGAGACTCACATCGTGCAGAACCCGCTGCTTTCCGTAGTGTTTGTTCAGCTCTTCGATTCGAATTTCCATGAATGCCGCCTATCGTTCTACCGGATCATGCAGGAGAGGAGATTTATCCATCAGGTCCACAGGAGTGATGACCGGAAACACCCTCTCCGCGACCTCAAGGAACTCCACCACCGGAGAAGAAAGAAGCATGATCAGCACAGAGTACTGGTTCACCCAGTAGCCGAAAATTGCCACCGGCCGGTAGGGAACGTCGCCCACTCCGTTGTTATCGAGATCATAGCCCGTGTACTTCGACCAGTAGTTGCGGTCGAAGGTGTTGGAAGAATCACGCGAATTTGTGGCCACATCGAATACGTTTTCGGAAAACGAATTCTCGGCGAAGGTATTTTCATCCGCGCTGCCCAGAATTCGCACGGCCCAGCCGTTCTTTTCGATTCGGTTGTGCACAAATCTGTCCCGCGTTGCGCCTTCCATATAAACCGCAACCGTATTACCAGAGAATCGATTCCCGTCGAATTCACTGTCCTGGATATCTTTCAAAAGCAGGCCGTATGCCGCAAATCCAAGGCTCTTTTCAAAATGGTTCCGGAGCACGCGAAGGTGGCGCGAATACATCAAAGCGCAGCCTGTCGGGTTGTCGTGAAACATGTTGTCCGCGAATTCATTCTCATGCGAAAACATGAAATGCATGCCGTAGCGCAGGTTATGGTGCACGCGATTGCCCTTGATCAACAGGTGCGTTGCAAATTCAAAATAGATTCCGTCCCTGTGACGCGAAACCTCATTGTCCATGAGCTGAATCGAATCCGCGTTGTACAGGTGCACGCCGTTTCCAGCGGTGATTTCTTCTGTCTTGGTCGATGAGATTATATTCTCCTGTAGAACGCAGTTCTTAGAATACGCGACATAGATTCCGTATGTGTTTTCTTCTATATGATTGGAGACGAGACGGCACCTCTCGGCATGGTCTACATAGATTCCCGCAAATTCTTCTGTGTCGCTCTGACCGCTGTGACGCACGACGAGGCCTTCCACGGTAACATCGTTTGCGTTTACGTAGATCACGTGGCCCTTCCCGTCCCCGTCAATGACCGGATGGCCGATGCCGACCAGGCGCAGAGGGCGGTCTACGTGGATGACGCCTTCGCGGTACGTGCCAGCATTGATTTCAATGGTGTCCCCAGGCGCCGCGGTTCGCACAGCATCGGTTACACGCCGAATGCTGCAGTCCTGGCAGACGCGAAGCACCGAAGCCGACAGAGCCGGGCTGCAGAGGAACAGTAG
>CAZUJO010000574.1:0-2173 GCA_964619995.1 uncultured Leptospiraceae bacterium | reverse complement strand
GGGCGTGCCCTGAGCCTCGACGAAACCTGCGCGAATCGCAGAGCTCCGCCAGTGCAGCGTTTGAAGGTTCCAGCGTACGGTCATGGACCCAGCCGAGCCAGAGCCCGCGCGTTGTCTCCTCAAACACCGTACATCAACGCGAGGAATCCCTACCCCCCCGCACAAGATTTGACCCGGGAACGAGGCCGGGAATAAGGGACACATGACATCTTCCCGCATTCGATTCCTCGCGACAGCAGCGATTGCCCTTTTCGCGCTTGTGACGCCGGCCTACCCGTGGAGCGAGCATGCAATCTTCACAAGACATGCGCTCCTTGCAATGCCCGAAGTTGAGGGCGCGGCCGCGGTTCCGGCTGAAACCCTGGAATCCTTCCTGAATAAGGAAGCTGCGGGAATCGAAAGTATACTTGCGGAAGAGGAATCCTATGCTCGCGCGAATCTCATGGACTACCCGGCGCGGCCCGATTCGCTCGCGTTCAAGGCTGATGGAAAGGACGATGTGCGCACCCGGTTCCTGCGCGCCCTCCGCGTAAATCCGGAGAGTAAGATACCTCTGGCTCTGCAGCTTCTGCCCGGAGACGATGCTTCAGGTAAGACCCTGCTGCCCGTCCGACAGATGTCCGTTTACAAAAACCCGATCTGGCTTGCGCGAAACCGTTATGCGCTCATTCAACCCGGCCAGAACGTAAAGCCAATCGATATTGTAACGACCGCTTCCGACGAGCCGGATCTCGGCCTGGACATCGGCCTGTTTGAAGACAACGGCACGGAATGGGGAAAGGCTTACGGCTTCGGCGTGCAGCCTTTCGGAAACCCCAGTCTCGAGTATTCGAGCCAGGCGCCGTTTCATATGGGATTTTTCCACGAGGCGAAGATTATCTACGTGCTCGCGTCCTTTTTGAAGCACACGTATCCCGAAATTCGCGCGCGGCAGTATTACGCGCTCTCTCAGTACGCATTTCGCACGGGCCACCCGTACTGGGGCTACCGGTTCATGGGATGGGGTCTGCACTACATTGGAGACCTGACTCAGCCCTACCACGCGCGCGTCCTGCCGGGCGTCGGCGTTCTCCGCATGCTGTGGATCAACCTGCTCGACATACTCGGAAAACATCAGGCGAAGCTCGACGCGATTCAACTTGTATCGAACCGTCACTCTGCCATTGAGTCTTTCTACCAGGCGGTGCTCAGAAAGGATCTCGAGGCCCGCACGTTTACGCGCCCTTACTGGGCCGCTGTGAAGAATGCGTCCGGCGACTCTGCATATCCGCCGTACGGAAGATCCACCATACGCGATGTTCTGACGCGCGAATCTGAATCGAGAGCGGACGTCCTCGACGAAACCATCAGCGCAACTGTGCCCGCTCGTCTCGTAAGCGACCCGTCTGTGGAATTTGCGGAGGCAAATGCCGGCAAAGACATTACGGTGACGATGGAGCAGGCCAGGGCCGGATCGGTCGATGAGCTCTCTGCCGAACTTTCACAGTTTGCGCAATCCTTTGGATCGCATACTCGAAATTATGCGAAGGCGGTCCTTTCCGGAAAGGACGTTTACCGGTAGCCGGCTGCGCCAGGAACGCGGCGATTCAGCGCTCAATGTGAGGCGGCAGAATCAGAGGATATTCTCTCTTCTGAATCCGCGTCTTGATCGTCCGTTCCAGTTTCCGGAACGCGAGAAAGATCTTCCAGATCCGGGCGTCCTCGGCGTAGTATGCCTGGATTTCCTTCCCGGAAACGGGCTGAAGGTCCGGCCACCGGCCGGACAGAAACTCGTTGGCTGATGCGATGCATGGCTCAATGAGGGAGCTCAGCCTCTCTTTATTCAGATTTGCGACCAGATCTATGATTACAAGCCGCAGGTCATAGTATCGATTCACGACGTCTTTTAGAAACAACCAGCGTATGATCCAGACGAGATAAGACGGACAGACGCGCAAAAAGAGTTCCACATCGAGCTGCTCTGCGCCGTTCACACGCATGAGCGGCGTGCTGGTATCGAGATACAAAACGGAGCCGTCCGCGGCTACGGCCCAGTTTGAGAGCTGCCCGTCGAGACCGTATTCCAGCTTTCCCGCGTTCTTCTGGTTCAGGCGAAACACAAGATCAAACTTTTCGAGGATCTGCGAAAAGACACGCAGGGCCTCCTTCTCTCCGCAGCTGTGAAAGTATCTGT
>CAZUJO010000573.1:0-2178 GCA_964619995.1 uncultured Leptospiraceae bacterium | reverse complement strand
CACAGGGCGAATCGAACGTGAACGCGTTTGAACCTCTGGCAGGACGCCGGATCATCTACTGGCCGGGCTTTCTGGGAAACACGGTCAACTTCACAAACAGCGAACACATCTTCGAATCGAACGCTTTCAAAGCCCGCGAAGCGCTGGCGCAGGACGAAAATCGCAGGCTGCAGTATGTAAACTTCACACGGGCTCGCGACTGCCAGGTCATTTGCGGCAACAAGCTTGCCTCACTCGAAGATATTTTCCCGCCGCTCCCGAAAACAACGGGAGAATGGGACGTGTTTGGCACAATGATCCCGCTTGTTACGGAAAGCGCCTTCGACACAGAGCCTCCGGGAGGCCTCCGGCCCTTCTCCTACTTTCGCGCGGGCACAGGTCCTGTCGCGCGGCCGGCAGCGATCTTTCTACCGTCAGGCTCCGAAGCGGTTGCGGCCAGGGCTGTCGATCCGGTCGAATACGGCGAGCGACTCGATGCAGGAAAGGTGGACGATGAGACTCTGGGCAATGCGCTTCACGCATTCCTTGCCGCGGACCTTTTCCAGAAACATGACCGGGCCGCGCTTGCCGCACGCATTTTCAAACATCACGGTCTTCCTGAGGATCTCGCAGGACCGGTGATCAAGCAGGCTGACGCATTCCAGAATGCTCTCAGAGCCCGCTTTCAACGTTATACGGCATATCCAGAGATTCCTGTACAGACCTTGCGTGAAACTGAAACTCTTCAGCAAATCGTGCGCGGACAGATCGACCTGCTTCTCGAAACAGAAAACGGCCTCGTGATCATAGACCACAAGAGCTACCGCGGAAAGAAATCGGACGCAGCACAGCGGGCGGTCTCTTACTCCGGGCAGCTCCTGGAATACAGGCTCGCGGTGGAAGCAAATCTGCCTGGCAGGAATCTCCATTCCTGCTGGATCAATTTCTTCAGCATTGGTCTTCTTCTGAGAATCGAGTTCTGAGAGGTTAACGAATTTCCCCAGTTTTTCATCAATGGAAGGATTGTTTCCGAAATCTGCGCCCCGATTGCGATAGAATCGTTTGTATGAAACAACAATTCCTCACCGCGCTGCTTGCGTTCGCAATCGCAGGCTGCGCATCCACAAGCGAGATCACAGTCCAGAAGGGCCCGGCATTCGGAGCAGAAACGAAGCGCGTCGTTACGCTTTCCGTGTATGACGTTCAGGCGGGCTCGGTCCCTTCCGATGATGCAGCGCTCGACGCATATCAAAAGTACATTTCCGGAGAAATGACTTCGATCTATGGCGCGGCCATTCCGGGCGGCAGCCTTGTTCAGACAGCCGCCGAAAAGATCGGGCTCAAGGATAAGCTGAATCAAGCGATGAGCAAGATCACGCAGGCGGCACTTGCGGGCGCTCAGGGCGGCTCCGTGCTTGATGAAGGCGCTGGCATGGCGCTGATCAAGATCGCGGAAACGCTCGGTGTTGATGCGTTTTGTTTTCCCTTCAGCGAAGGCGGTTACAGCACAATCAAATCCGGGCAGCCAATTTCGGTCGGCGTGGCCCTGTTTGATGTGCGGACCAGATCGCTTCAGTACAGCGGAAAGATCACGAGCATCAGCGTGTCGAACATGGTGTTGATGGGAATGCAGGGCGATGATGCGAAGATCAAGCCGGTTGCCATTTCCCTGATCACAAAATCGGGCCGCGCTCTGATGGATCAAATCCGGACTGAGCTGAAACCCTGAAATCCTGCGCCCCGCTCCGGCGGGGCGTTACCTTCCCCTCCATCTGCGCAGCCATCCCATAAGTTTTTCGCCCAGTCGTTTCCGCGCGCGCCCGGCGACTATGATTTCGCCCCGGACCTCAAGCCGCTCGATTAAATCGAGCGCTTCCTGACAGGTCCGTCTCTGAAAGTATTCTGTACTTTTGAACCATTTTAGATCCGCGTCCAGACTGGCCGCGAACGATTCTGCGGCGCGCCGCGAGACGTTGCTGAGAATGCGTCTGACCGCGGGGCCATCGAGCAGAGTGAGCAGACGGATGATTTCCCGATCGTCGATCTCGCGCAGCACTCTCTGCAAGGAACGATCGTCCATGCCGCCGAATTTTCGCGTCAGTCTGCGGGCCAGGCCAATGCGCGCTTTCCTGGTTTCAAGGGCCGCAAGGATTTCGTCCAGGCTGCGGCGCGCGGGCGGTTGCCAAAGCGCGTCATGAG
>CAZUJO010000572.1:0-2181 GCA_964619995.1 uncultured Leptospiraceae bacterium | reverse complement strand
TCCTGGTTTTCGAGCACACGTTGCCGGGATGGGAAGCCCTGGGCCGGCATCTCGCGGCCATTGGCCAGGAAGCAGCAGAAGAGCAATTGGACGAAGATACAGCTTCCTTCTTCGCCGACTACTTTATAGACACAGAAACGCCCGCTCCTTCAGGAGATCAGTTCAGTGCCTTTGTGCAGCACTTCATCACGCATGGGACACTTCCGGAACGAATCGATACTTCCGAAGAACGCAGAAGCTCGCCGGAGTATGTCGCTCAACGACTTCGAGATGCAGGCAGCCTTGATTCAACATCGCGCCTGAAGCTGATCTCAGAGTCTTACACTGGACTGGCGAAAGTTGTGTACCCGGATGAGCGTGCATTTTCCCGCGCAGTGAGCGAAGCGGAATACTCACTAGAGCGGCCGATGGAACGCTCCCACGTCAGGCCGATTCCTGTTTTTGAGAATCTCCCCGGTGTATCACTGCGACCAGGCCCGCACCATGATCTCAGTATCCTGATGGAGAAGGTCCTCGCAGAAATGACCCCGATCATGTTGAAGCAGGCTGGCTATGCCAGAGTGCCCGCCTTCACCGGCACAATCGAGTGGACAAGAAAGAAATGGAAGGGAGTTCTCGGGCGCGCATGGTTTGAAACCAGTCGTATTGAAATAAACTGCCTGCTTGACAGTCCAGACATATCCGAGCGCACCATCATGGGACTGCTCTGGCATGAGTTTTTGCACATTGACCTGCAATGCGGTCACACTGAGGTTTTTCGGAAGTACGAGGCTCTATTTCCAGACCTGGTCGAAACTGATCGCAGTCTTGACACGCTGCGCGAGGTATATGCGATTGAATGGTGGTGAAGGCAATACCTTGCACTGCCCGCAAAAGGAGGACTCAAAATCAGGATGCTGACTGCACACAAGAAATCACCCGCGGCCATTCGCAGTGAACTCCTCGACCTGGTCATGGCCGATCTTATGGGCCCAAGGGACGGGATCGAAGAAGAGGTAGCAGAGCCTTCGGTCACCGACAGATATATTCTAGGCCGCCTTGCTCCCAAACGCATGGCTGCGCTCCCACCAGAGGAGAACGACGACCTTGGCACAGGAGATGGAGACGATGCTGAAGGCGAACCCGACCCTTCTCCCGCTTCCTCCCGCCCGGTTATTCTTCCTTCATCTATGGGGTTGAGCTTCACCGTTGGCAGGGAGCACTCCATCATCATTGTCCAGGCGCGCTGGGGGGAATACGAGCGCACGAAGAGCGAAACGCTCCTCACAGAGAAGGGAAACCCCAGAACCGTGTGGAAAAGGCACCCCGTTTTCGGCCCCCCTCTGGAAGTCAGGCTTGAGCAAGGTCAACTGGGTCCGCTGGCAGCGTCGCCCGAAGATCCGTCCATTGTGATTCGCGGTGTTGTCCGACCCACGATAGGCGGCGATTGGTTTGTCAGCCTCTTCATTGAAAACACGCGTGTCTCCTCGTCCCGCGGCCCGGCCGATGAGGCCCTGTGGATGTTCCAGCCTGAACTCTCCGTATTCGGTCCAGACGGGACATCCATCTTCCTGAAGCGGGCGCTTCGCAAGGCAGCACAGCTCGCAGCCGCACGCAACGATGAGCGCAACATAGACGAATTGAACTACCGAGAACACAGGGAGTTCGCCGTTGGGCACGGCGTCAGCGTTGCGGTGGAAAGAGATCCCGCAAACCATGCGCGCGCCAAACGAATCACCACGTCTTTCGTTCCATTCTATGAAGGACCTCATTTCCAGCTCGCGGACAAGGACAACACGCCGGCACTTGCTTCCGTTGTTCTTGATATGCAAGAATTGGCTTCAATGTCCACCGAGGATTTAGACACATCCCTGCGCCCTCTTACAACCGCCTATCGCGCATGGATTGAATCTACTGCGCGAATTGCCGCAAATGAGGATCTGCAAGAGTTTGGCGGCGTCGACGAGAAAGTGATTCAATCATGCAACTTGACCTGCGAGCGAATTGCATCCGGCATTCAAGTGCTCGTAACCAATCCGATTGCACTGGCTGCATTCCGATTCGCAAATCGGGCCATGCACTTGCAGCGCGTTCGCACAGTGTATGCAGACGGCGTACGCACAGGCAAATCGGTTACCATCGAGTCGGTGGACATCCCGGAAAATCGGAGCTGGAGGTTGTTTCAACTCGCTTTCATTCTCC
>CAZUJO010000571.1:0-2181 GCA_964619995.1 uncultured Leptospiraceae bacterium | reverse complement strand
ACCGGCGGCGGTTGCGGCGGATGTACCAGTTGGAAAGATCCTCGGTGAAAAGCTCAATCAGACGGCCTGCTTTTTGCGCATCGTAATCTTCAAACGCCGCGGTCGTCTCCTGGATCAACTTCTGAAGGCGCGAAAGAATCCAGCGGTCCATGTCGGGTCGTTTCTTGAACGGAAGGGCCCCTTCCACAGGCGCATGTTCCCAGTCGCTGATCTTGATCTTATCTACGTTCGCATAGAGAGAAAAGAATCCGGCGCTGTTCTGCAGCATGTTAAAGAAACCGAACACCTCGCCGACCGGATCCGTATCGGTTCCCGGCTGACCCATCTTGCGCGAGTTGCCCGGAGGCGCACCGACTACAAAATGCCAGCGAATCGCATCGGCCCCGTGGAGATCAAAGACCTTCCACGGATCGACCGTGTTGCCTTTGCTCTTCGACATCTTTTCGCCTTTGCCGTCGAGCACATGTCCCAGGCAGACCACGTTCTTGTAGCTCGGTTTGTCTGAAACCATCGTAGAAATCGCAAGCAGTGTGTAGAACCATCCGCGCGTCTGATCGATCGCCTCGCAGATAAAATCGGCAGGAAAGTATTTCTTGAGGGCCGCCTTCCCGGCAGCCGAACTTCCCCATTGCGCGTACGGCATCGCGCCGGAATCAAACCAGCAGTCGATCACCTCCGGAACACGGCGCCACTCTTTGACTTCCGCTGCGGCAGCTTTCTTCGGCGCAGATTTTCCAGCGGGCTTTGACGCTGACTTAGAAGCAGGTTTTCCGGCCGCCTCTTTCCACGTTATGCGATCAATGAATGGTCTGTGGAGATCGAGTTTTGTGAGTTTTTTGCCCGTAAGCTTTTCAAGCTCGGCCACGCTTCCGATGATGCGGAAGTTTTCGCCGTCCGTCCATACGGGCAGAGGCGTTCCCCAGTAGCGCTCACGCGAAAGCGCCCAGTCGCGGTTGTTCTCAAGCCAGTTGCCGAATCGCCCCTGCTTCACGTGCTCGGGCACCCAGCGGATCGACTCATTGTTTTTTACAAGGCGGTCGCGCAGGCGGGTGGTGCGGATGTACCATGCGTCTTTTGCAAAATACAAGAGAGGCGCGCCCGTCCGCCATCCGAACGGATACTCGTGCTTGTATCGCTCGGATTTCCACACACAGCCGCGCTCTTTCAGTTCTCGCACGAGAGTGCTGTCTGCATCTTTGAAAAAAGTCCCTGCATGCGGCGTTCCCGGAACAAACTTTCCGTCCAGTCCCACGGCATAGAGCACGGGCAGACCGTGCTTCTGACCGACTTCCAGGTCATCGGCGCCGTACGCGGGCGCAATGTGAACGATGCCCGAGCCAGTATCCATAGTAACAAAGTCCGCCGTGTAAACGCGGAAGGCAGACGGTTCTTCCGTGGGAAGCCAGCCGAAGAGCTGCTCATAGCGTTTTCCTTCGAGCTGCGAGCCGGGAAATTTCTTCAATATCTTATGCGAAGTGACTTTCACATTCGCAAGAAGAGACTCAAGGAGCGACTCAGCGCAAACGACCTTCTCCGAAGAATCTTCGCGCACGATTTCCACAAGCACGTAGGTTTCGCGCGGCGCGACGGCCAGAGCAACGTTGCTCGGAAGGGTCCATGGCGTGGTCGTCCAGACAAGGAAGGACGCGTCCTTGAAATCGCCGTCATGCGTTATGCGAAATCGCACCGTCAGAGAAGGATCTTCGACCGTGCGATATCCCTGGGCCACTTCGGCGTCAGACAGAGTCGATCCCATGACCGGATCGACCGGGACAACCTTGTAGCTTTTTTCGATCAGCTTCTTGTCCCAGAGATTCTTGAGAAGTCCCCAGACAGATTCAATGAACGAGTTGTCCATTGTGTAGTAAGCATTTTCAAAATCGATCCAGAAGCCCAGGCGTTCGCTGAAGGTATTCCAGTCTGCAATGTATTTCTGAACGTTCTGGCGGCAGAGCTCATTGAATTTTTCAAGACCGACTTTCTCTTCAATCTCCGATTTGGAGTTGATTCCGAGCTCCTTTTCTACTTCCCGCTCGACGGGCAGACCGTGGCAGTCCCAGCCTGCCTGGCGCGGGATGTGGTACCCCTTCTGGCCGTAGAACCGCACGTAGATGTCCTTGAATACGCGGCTCAAGACGTGATGAATCCCCGGCTTGCCGTTGGCGGTCGGAGGGCCTTCGT
>CAZUJO010000570.1:0-2182 GCA_964619995.1 uncultured Leptospiraceae bacterium | reverse complement strand
CCGCGTGTCGGTCGGGCCGTATTTGACGTTCCTGTTCGAAAACAGAGAGACCATGCTTTACCAGGTGCTGGAAATGATGCGGGCCGAAGGCATTCGCGAGCCGTCCGCGCTGGCGCATGAAGTGGAAACCTACAACGAGCTTGTGCCGAATGGATCGGAGCTAACTGCGACCCTGCTCATTGAGTTTACGGACGAGCTCGTCCGCCGCGTGAAGCTGCGCGAACTTGTGGGCCTTGAGAAACACGTGCAGATCATCATTGATCACGACGATATGATCCCGGCCGTGTTTGATGAGAAGCAGCTCGATCCTGAGAAGATATCGAGCGTCCAGTACATTCGTTTTCCGCTGGGAGAAAAAGGGGCCGAGGCTTTCCTGTCCTCCAATCATGTGGAATTGGTCACGACGCATCCCGCCTGCAGTTACAGGCAAACCCTGTCCGCAGAGCAGCTCGCCGCGCTCAAAGAAGATCTCAGCTCCTGACTGGAAGCCGGCAGGGCTGGCCTTAATTCTCGCGCTGGCCTCCTGGTCAGCGCCCCTTCCGGCGGAAGACATGGCCGCAGCACAGAAGGCGGTCGTTCGGATCGACGTTAGTTTCTTTGATTATTCCTACGAAACGCCGTACCGCCCGCCGGCAGTGCGCCGCGCGTCCGGCACCGGCTTTATCATTTCCGGCAAACGGATCCTTACCAACGCGCATGTGGTCAGTCAGGCGAACACGATTCGCGTACATCGCACGGATCAGAAACAGGATTACCAGGCGCGCATCGTGTTCATCGCTCATGACTGCGACATCGCCATGCTTGCCGTGGACGATCCAGGGTTCTTTCAGAACTCACTGGCGCTTGAAATTGGAGATTCGCCGGAGCTGAACTCGCCGGTCATCGTGGTCGGCTTTCCGATCGGCGGAGACCGCGTGTCGATTACGCGCGGAATCGTTTCGCGAAAGGATATGGATACCTACGCTCACAGCACCGTCGATTCCCATGCGACGATTCAGGTAGATGCTGCGATCAATCCAGGGAACTCCGGCGGCCCGGGGCTGCAGAATGGAAAGGTGATCGGCATTGCATTTCAATCGTTCACGCGCGGCGAGAATCTGGGCTATCTCATTCCACCTGAGGTCATTCGAAAGTTCCTGCTCGATGTAGAGGACGGAAAATACGACGGCTATATTGATTTCGGCACGGTCGATATGCCGACGCGGAATCCAATCCTGCGGCGCGCGCTGGGCCTGAACGCAGGCGACATTGATACTGGAGTTCTGGTCTACGACGTCGTCTCCGGAAGCTCGGCGGACGGATTCATTCGAAACGGAGACGTTCTTCTTGAAGTAAACGGGCGCAAGCTCTCGGATTCGGGCGATATTGAGTGGAATGGATCGCTCCAGCCTTACATTGAGATGCTCGATAATCTCGCAGCCGGAACAAAGATCACGGTCAAATTACTTCGAAAAGGCGAGATCGTTACGGTCAGCTTTCCCGCGCGAAAGGCGAAGATTGTCGATGCGCTGCGGTTGAACTATGATACGCCTCCGCCTTACTGGATCGAGGCGGGGCATGTGTTTCAGCCCCTGGATGCGAATCTCATGCAGCAGAACGGCCGAACCTGGGCGAGAGACGGCCGGGCTGACTTAACCTTTCTCTATAATAACTTTCTTACGGCCGGCATCTACCGCCAGGCGGAAGGATTCGTAATCCTGTCTTCGCGGCTTGCAGATTCTTCCAATCTTTACAACGATCGTTTTCTGACGCAGATTGTGGATTCCGTGAACGGAGAGAAGGTGAAGAGTTTTGCGCATTTCGCGGCTCTCATGGCAAAGGCGCGATCGAAGCCGGAGATCGTCATTGAATTCCGGGATCTCGCTGTTCCTCTCGTCATCGATACATCCACCCTCGATCAGACAAACGAACGCATTCGCAAGGCGCACAGCCTGAGCAGCCTTCATTTTGTGCCCGGAGAAAAGAAATGATTCAGTCCGTCTTTGCTTCTCTGTTTCTCCTGCTTCACAGCGCAACCGTGCCCGATCTGGACATCCGCCGCGGGATTGTGCTTCTCACGATTACTCCGTTGAGCGAAGATGCAAGCCGGCCCTGGATCAAGGACCAGGGAACTCCTTTCCAGCGACTGGGGATTGTTGTCGGACCGGGCCAGATTCTTGCGCTGCAGAGCGAAGTTCGAAGC
>CAZUJO010000569.1:0-2182 GCA_964619995.1 uncultured Leptospiraceae bacterium | reverse complement strand
GTCTTAGCATAGGTCCTCCTCTAGACAGGAACAGTATCCCGCGCGCGCGTGGGTTGATTGTGAGCGGATTGTGAGGATTGAGTGAAACGTGAACTTTTTTTGGACGACGGTCTGCCTCACACGTCTTGACATAGGGGGCGGTCCCGGGATTCTCGCGGCGTGCAGGGAAAGCGGATTCTCGTGATCGATGACGACAGCGTAACGCGCGCGCTCGTGAATCGATCTCTGACTGCGGCCGGGGCCGTTGTGATCGAGGCGGCGAACGCCGATGAAGCCATGAAAGCTGCCGAACAGTCCGGAATTGATCTTGTGCTCCTGGACCTGAAGATGCCGGACTTCGACGGCATGCTCCTTCTGCGCGCGCTCCAATCGGATGCCGAGCCGCCCCCGGTCGTCATTCTATCGAGCGTGGACAGCGATCACATTACGCAGCAGGCTGTGGTCGACGGCGCGTTCGGCTTTGTTCACAAACCGATTCACCCGGATCAGTTTGCGTCGCAGGTCGCTCAGATTTTGAACTGGGTCGAAATGGAATAACGTTAGCCGCTATCAGGAGAGAATTTCCGCATAAATTCATCAAGAATGCGCGCGGGTTGCTCGAAATGCGGATGATCTCGGAACACGATCTGGTAATCGGGCCGCTGAAAGTCTTCGTGTTTACAGTTCAAATTTTTGACCTTCTCTTTCAGGCGGGCGACATGCGGCGCAGAGAAGCGCGGATCCTTTGCGTCAATCCATCCATAAGCGACAAACGATTTCATCTTTCGAGAGCATCGGCACGGATTCTCCCTTCGGACAAGGCCGCAGCGATCGTCCATGAACTGGTAAAGATCGCGCCGGGCGCGGCTGAGTCTCTGGCGGAATGCATCGTGCGAAAGGTCGAGCAATCCCGCAGAGACTCGATCGGACAGCCCCATGAAATCGGAAAGAATCAGAGCCATTCTCTGCTCGCGGTCGAGACAGAGCAGCATCCCCAGGGTGCAGGAGGCCTTGGTTTCTTCGATGAGCAGCTGGTTCTCCGGGTTGTCGAGTTCTGAAGCCGGTATTTCATGGTCCGGCGTGTCAGTCAGGCCCTTCGCATACGCGTCGAAACCGGTGACGACACCTTCCATAGTGCCGCGCTTCAGATTCATTGCGTGATTCACGGCGATCCGGTAGGCCCAGGTCTTGAATGCCGCACGATCGGAATCAAAGCGCGAGAGATTCGTTGCGATCTTGACGAGGATTTCCTGAGAGGCGTCTTCGCTTTCCTGCGGATTCAGGAGGAATCTTCTCGCGACATTGTAAATCCATCCTGCAAGAGAGCCGAGAAGCCGGTCGAGGGCCCGCCGGTCACCGTGGCGGGCCAGATCAACCAGAAGCTCATCGCTCATTTCGGACTAGTTGAGATTCTGCAAGTGCTGCCTCCGACCTACATCTGCCGCCGGAACATCTCAAAGAGATGCGTCTCTTTGATCAACGCGAAGAACTCCTGCGCTTGAGGCATCCCCTGCAATTGCTCCTGGGCCCGGCGGCAGGCCTCTGGCTTCTCCCAGTAAAGCAGGTCGAGCATGACCCCGGGACGGGTATCTGACTCAAAACCGCGCCACGCAATGAATCCAGGCTGGGACCTGAGGATATTGAGCATTCCCCCGCGCAGTTCGTTGTATCTTGCGCCCTGGTCGGAGCCGCACTCAACAACAGCCACTTCAATGGCCGCCGTCGCGGGAAGGTTTTCGAGGTTCGTTTCTGTTGTGTTCATACTCTGGATACACGTGCCGGAGCGGGTTGTGACAGGACCGGGCCTTTTTTTTTCAGAATTTCAAGCCCAGTGTGAGCCAGACGTTGCGGCCCTCCAGAGGCATGAGCGTCGGCGTTCCCAGTCCCTCTGCGGTGCGCGCACCCGGATCAAAATATTGTTTGTTCAAAAGGTTGTTCACTTCGAGCTGCACGAACATTCCTTCAACAAAGGCATCCTCCCAGCGAACATTGGTTTTTACAAAGTGAACGGGCGGCACGTTCTTGATCGGATCGGTGGACACGTTTCGTCTAACGTCGATCCAGTTCTCGCCCAGATACCATGAAACCTTTTTCCAGATATGCCAGGTGAGCCCCCAGTTCACAATATTGGCCGGATAGTAAGGAATGCGGCCGGTCAGCGGAACAAACTGCCGGGGCGACACGGAGTTGACCGCATCCAGGA
>CAZUJO010000568.1:0-2188 GCA_964619995.1 uncultured Leptospiraceae bacterium | reverse complement strand
GTGCCGAAGCACACATAGTCTCCCACTGCGAGTTCGGTATCGAATGCAGTTCCCACGCCAGTGACAGTCGTGCTGTTTGTGTTCACAGCAGTAGTTCCCGTCAGCGTTGTGGGGGTCGGATCACCATAGTAAACATTGCAGGGACCGAGCCGCGGATAAATACCACCGAGCGCGCTGGGGCCCTCATTTCCCGGATTAAACGGGACTACGCCTTTAAAAGCCATTGTCTTTCTCCCCTATGAGGATGGAATAGTTGGTGCTGTATCGGTACTTACCGTTGCCCACATTTCCCAGGGGAGAGGGTATAGAGTCCGGCTTGAGCTGTGACACTGTCACAGGAGTTCCCGCCTTTCCTGCGGGCACCGCGAGATCAAAGTCATAGTCTTCCGCGAGGAAGTCGTAGACTTTGAAAGCCAGAAGTCTCGCCTGCTCATCAGTATCAGCCTGCACGAGTGTTTGCACAGAAAATTTTGTTTGTTGCGTTGTGAAACGATCGTGCTGGCCGCCGAATACGGTGATGAGAACAAACTGCTGCTTGCTGTCCGGCTTGAGACTTTGCCGGACAATCTGCTCTGCCACATCAGGCAAACCCGCCTTTACGTGCGCGACGAGATAATCGATGAACTCCACATTGTTCATGTGCCGAGCTCATCCTTGAGGAACGCCGCGGCCTTATCCCGGTACTTTCCTGCATTGGTTTCGTTCTTCCTGGCCATCCACTTATAGCCGATCTGCCCTGGCTCGCGCTGCTCGGACTCTTCGTTCGGCTTCCAGTCAGGGGATTCATGCAGATGCGCCGCATATGCAGTGTTGAAGGAAACGCGCACAGTTCCTTCGCGAAGGCTGTCACCCGGAGGAGACCCGGCGCCAGGGCCGCGCTTCTTGCCCTTTTGCGGGCCTGAGCCTGAATTGATGAGTCCCTGAATCGGGCTTCCGCCAGCGACCTGGACGGCACCGGATCCGCGCAGATCTCCCCAGTCAATTGGAGGCTTTGGCGCGACGTTCGAATAATCTGCCAGCATTTCAACGCCTGTGCGAAAGAGTGCCCTGTCGCGCGCTTTACGTGCACGCTCGCCAAGGTTCTTCAATCCTGCTTCAAACTGCCGCAGGTCAAATCGAAGGCTTACGGCGTTGCTCACACATCCACCTCGATATGGTCGACCTCTCCATCTCCGTCCGTTGCTGGATAATAGCTGAGGATCTCGAGTTCGTTGACGCCGTCCGGTTTGGCCCGGTCGGTCGAACGAACAGGAGTGTCGGGCGGGAGAAAAATCCGCATCTGCGTTATGACCGGGGCGCCATTGCGGGTTCCGGCATAGCGGCTCTTTCTCTGGATGCGGATCACTTCCGCCTCAAATGGCGTACGTGTTTCCGCGTCGAAGTCGTCCCGTGCGATGCGGACAAAGATCATTTTTCGGCGCTTTCTGCCTGCTTTTGCGGAGCCGCTTTTGCGCCGGACGCGAGGTCGTGCTGCTTGATGATGTCCTCAAGTCGGCCAGCGATTCCGCCATGAGAAATCGTGCCTTCGCGCACCTGTTTCAGGAGTTCTACAAGTTTATCTTTCATGGCCGCAATGATAGCGGCCGGGAACCGATAGCCAAACGGATTTGCTCCAGAGGTGAATTTTCACCTTTAGGACGGCAGTTGAAGGGGGGACTCCATATCTGGCATTGCGGCAAGCTCGTCTTTTGTAAACGCACGCGGGATGAGTCGATGCTTGCAGAGGATATGATACAGCGGCCGGTTCTCTGCCGTAAGAAACGGGAATTTTGTGTTATTTGGATCTGTCGTGTAGATCTTACCTTCGTGCTGTTTGCAGATCTCGGTCTGGGTATTGTGAGAGGTTACCTGGAATTCGGTCACGCCGTATGCCGCGGATTGCTCGATCGTCCCATGCACCTGCGCATTCCCTGTACGCGAGCGGGCGACCAGCTCTGCGTATTGATTCACGCGAAACTGCATTGGGTCTCCGTTTTTGTTGATCAACCGCAGGAATTTCTGTTCTCGAAGCATCTTCTCCATGCTGGCCAGAAACTGCGGAGGAACACCGGCTTTGCGGTATTTTTCCAGGGCAATCTTCGTCAGATCGTCGATTTCCGAGGGGCTGAGCTTGGTCATATTCGAGGAGTCCAGCTTTGCGCGCAGCGCGTCTGCCAGATCCTTCATTCCCTGCCGGCCTGTTCCGGAT
>CAZUJO010000567.1:0-2191 GCA_964619995.1 uncultured Leptospiraceae bacterium | reverse complement strand
ACCTACACATTTACGATGACCATTCAACAAAGTGATGCGGATCTCTATGCAGGGTTCATCGGGGGAACTCCGACTGCAGCGCCGCCGGGCTACCCAACGTGCACAAACTCAAACTGGTCCGCATGCTCGCAAAACAGCGGAACGAGCTCCGAAACAGTAAGCGGCGCGTTTACGGCCGGACAATTTTTGTATATTGCCGTGAACGGATACGGCAGCGGGGCAAGTAAGTTCACTCTGACCGCCAACTAAAGCCCGCTTGAAGCCCTCGCAAATGACTGCGCCAGGGTTTTATATTGATGCTTGTCACCTGCGAAGGGCCAAGGAGGCTGAGCCCGATGTTGCGCCTCGGGGGTCGACTTCTTCTGCTGGCTGCCGGTTTCGCGTGTCTTGCCGGATGCAGCGGCCGCATGCGCGGGAGCGCTTCGAACGGGGCCATCGACCTGCGATCTGCGCCAGCTTCCGTTGTGGAACTTCGCGGGGACTGGGAATTCTTTCCGGAGCGCTATCTTTCGGAAGGCGGAGAGGGGACCTCGCCGATTGCCGTGAAAGTGCCTGGATCCTGGAATGAATATCTTTCGCGCGCAGCAGAGCAGCATGGTTCCGGTTTCGGCACTTACAGAGTACGGGTGTCCGTAAGCCCGCAGACCGTACTTGGCCTGTCCGTGATGGAACAGGGCACGGCGGCGCGTATCTACGCGAACGGAAAACTCATCTGCGCTGCCGGCACTCCCGGGACCAACCGGGAATCCACGATCCCGGACACAATTCCTATGCTCTGCCAGATTGGCGCCACCGGCGGAGATCTCGTTCTGACCGTCGAGGTGGCAAATTTCAATTATCGCAAAGGGGGAATGTGGAACGCTCCTGCGATCGGTCCGGCGGATGCCGTATCGCGCGATTTCTTTTTGCGTCGTGATATGGAGCTCATGCTGAGCGCTCTGCTGTTCGTGATGAGCATCTATCATGTGATGCTGTATGTCTATCGGCGCGTAGATCCGGTGCCTCTGATTTTTGGACTCTTCGCGTTTGCCGTTTTCCTGCGCACAATTTCGACGAACTTCAGAGTCATCACACAATATGCGCCCTGGCTGCCGTTTGAATTCTACAACAGGCTTGAACTCTTGTCGTGGTTCTGGATCCCGCCTCTTGCGCTGGCGTACACTTCGCGGCTTTTTGCGGGGCGAATTCCGGCGAAGAGCGGCCTTGTTTTCACGGGGCTTGCGGTCCTTGAGTCCTTCTCTCTGATCCTTCCGCCGCAAATCTACAGCTACGTCGTTCTGCCGTCTCAGGTGATTTCGGTGACTGTGCTCATTCTATGCATCTACATTCCGTTCGCAGCGGCTCGCCAGGGCCAGGCCGCAGCGCGTCCATTCTTGCTTTCAACCCTGGTTGCCGTTGCCGGTGTCGGCAATGATCTCCTGTATTCAAATGAGGTGGTTCGAACCGCCCAGGTCGGTCCTTACGGACTTTTTTTTGTCATCATCGCTCATTCACTGATCCTTTCCAGCATGCTTATGAGAACTTACAAACTGCTGGCTCAATCGGATGATCGTTACCGGATCATGATCGAAGGATCTCGCAGAATGGTTTTTGCGCTCGATCGTCAGTTCAGGTTCAAGTCAGCGAATCGCACGGTTTCCAGGACTCTCGGGCTGAGCGAGGAAGACTTGATCGGCAGGAGTTTCCTGGATTTCGTTTACGAAGACAAATCCGACAATGGCAACGTCCGCGCCCTGGTGCGGCAAAAACTCGAGGATGTGAGCGAGACAGGGAAGCCGGCTCAGTTCTCCATCGGTCTGCGTCAGGTCATCGGCGACGGCCCGATCGTTTCTGCGTTTACATTCGAAGTCATTGAGCTTGCGGACCGGTGGGAGATGCTTGGCCGCGCCGAGACAGATCTATCCGACAGTCTGCTGCCGCGCTTTCAGCGGGAGAGTCAACGTTATGTGATTGGCAACAGTCTCACGGAGGCCGAAGAGCTTTCACACAGGCTCACCCGATACCTGGTAAGATTTACGGACGCGGAGAACGCATCCTACATTCGCCTGGGTTTGCGCGAAATCCTGATCAATGCGATTGAACACGGCAACCTTGAGGTGTCGTTTGACGGCAAGACGGAAACACAGGTCAGCGGAGATTATGTATTGTTCTTACAGGAACGATGCGCTCTGCCGGAATTTAGAGGCCGCAC
>CAZUJO010000566.1:0-2202 GCA_964619995.1 uncultured Leptospiraceae bacterium | reverse complement strand
CTTTCCAGTCCCTTGAAGCGGCGGACCGTGTCCAGGCGAATCGCATCTTTGCTGTCTTCGTTCCACGATGTCTTGAAGCCGCCGAGTTTCTCCGCACCAGCCAGGGCGCTGCGCCGCGAATCGACTCCAGTGAGAACGGCAATGTCATGAATGGGTATGCGGTCCTGATTCACGAGGCGTGCTACAAGCGCAGAAGTTCGCTTGACGAGGTCTTGCGAGTTAGAGGTTTCAATGAACTCCACTTCCTTACCATCGACGCCTCCGCTTCTGACATTGTTTGAGGGAGGTGCAAACCGTTGCGCCACCTGAAATATCTGGGTTGAGTTGCGCATGTTCTTCTGCAGCGAGTAGGGTTTGTCCGGTATTGGATATTCTGGAGCTTTCTTACCATGGCGCACTGTTTGATAATCATCACAGAATATGTACATGATCCCATTGTCCGGATCGGACAGCATGAGTTGCAGCGGCGTCCACCATTTCTCAAGGAAGTCCTGACCCTCATCGACGATAATGGCATCAAAGCGCCCATCGATCTTGTTAATAGCTTCCACGGCCAACTCTGGAAGGACGTCGTCGAAGAACGCCGGTCCGTCAGGTAAGGAGCCGTCCCGAAGCAGGCCTGCCTCCTTTGTGATTTTCAAACAGAATTGATGAAACGTCGCAACTGCTAAGCCCTCAATTCCCCGAGCGCGCTCCAAAAGAAAAGCGGCCAGCAGCTTATTGTAACATACAAGGAGAGTCCGGGCGCCAGTCTCTGCGAGTCGCCGGGCCTTTTCAAAGGCGAGGAGAGTCTTCCCGGTGCCCGGTCCCCCTTGAATCAATGCGCGTGTTTGATGACTCAGATAATCCAGCATCTGGAATTGTTCTTCCGTAAGTCGGATGACTCGCGACATCGTCTCATTGACCGTCGCCACCAGAGGCACCTGTAATTCGTAGCTCTTAGCGAACAGACTGCGGAGTGTTTCAACGCCAGTTGCCTCGAGCGCCACAGCCCGAGTGTTCGCTGAATTGCCCTGCCAATAAGCAAAGATGGAATCGATTCTGCTTTTGATGTTCTCGAAATCTTGAAAGTACAGGGTGATCTCTTCGGGAAACTGCAATCCCTGGGAAGCCTTGCCTCTGGTCGCGTCCGGGAAGACAACGGCATGACCGAGGCAAATATGCTTCTGGGGCCATCTGCTCATTGTCTTGAGTTTCTCGAGGAGCAAGTATTTGTTCGTCTTGGCCTGTTCGTACGGGTTCTGGATCTTGTGCTTCTGCCCCCCGGCACTGAATGACCAGAAAGTGGCTGACTGTGCGTCGTATGAGATCCCACCTCCTTTGATTTCAAGTATCATTAGACCCTTCAGCGGGTGCGCAACCAGGAAGTCAATTTCACAATCGCGTGTCACCCCGCTGCGTCCCGGTGTCTGCCATGAGGCGCTATAGAATACCGAATAGGATTGGTCCAGCCCGGACCGCAACGCTTCGTAGGTTTTTCGTTCTGCGCCCAGCTTCGGATCAGCAGCCCGGTGCGCGGGAAAGACTTCAGGGTAGCAATGGGCCATCAGTCGTCACCAAAGTATGCGAGTGAATCCTGCACGAGAGTAGGGACTATCAGGGAGCGATCCAGATACTTGTTCCCCCTTTCGCAGGATGTTTCAGGCACAAAGAGGCAGGAATGTCAACATGCTCCGTGCAGCGTCAGGCCATCCCCTTCTGGTTCGTGCTCCGCGCAGTGCGGATCGGAAGAACAGAGCGCCATTTCCTGAAGCATCAGATCCAGGAATCGCTTCATCTGGTCCGGCCTTGCAAGACTAGAAAGGCCGCCTAACGTTCCCTCGCTGTCCGGGGCGGACGTATACAGCAGGATGCCGGCCATTGGGCCGTGCTCCTCATTGACCTCCCGGGAATAGATCCTCTCTCGAATGGAGGCCTGGGAGTATCCGCATTCCATCGCAACCTGACGCATCAAAGCATGGGAAAGGCTGTGCAGTAGGATGTAACGCATGCCCGGGAACATGGCCGAAGGATTCGCAATCCCGCGCGCCTCACGATATGCAGTGTGCGCACTGTGAAAGAGGCTCTCGCGCTCTTTCACGGCTGGTATTTTCATCCATTGCTGAATGCTTGCTTCTGCGAGCTGGACAAAGATCCCTTCGCCGCGCACTTCGAGCCCGGGCACCCAGGTAATTTCTCCACGAGCCAATGGGACTCGAATAT
>CAZUJO010000565.1:0-2212 GCA_964619995.1 uncultured Leptospiraceae bacterium | reverse complement strand
GCCTTCATGCGCCTGAATCCTGAATCGTACCGCGTCATTGCAGAAGGATTAAAACAGAGCCGCGGCGAGCTCGAAGAATTCATTGAAACGGTTCGCAAGATTCTCAAACGCAGGCTCAGCGAAATCAAAATCGAAGCGCGCATCGACGGGCGTGCGAAGCACATGTTCTCCATTCATCAGAAGATGGTGAACCAGGACAAAACACTCGGACAGATCTACGACCTGCGCGGAATCAGAATCATTGTAGAAGAAATCAAGGACTGTTACGGCGCGCTGGGAATCGTGCATACACTCTGGACTCCGATTCACGGCCGATTCAAAGACTACATCGCAACGCCGAAAGTGAACGGCTATCAGAGTCTGCACACAACGGTGCTCGGTCCGGACGGAAAGCCGCTTGAGATTCAGATTCGCACGCGCGAAATGGACGAACGCGCCGAATACGGAATCGCAGCGCACTGGCTTTATAAGAGCGGCATTGACGGCGCAGAGCGCCACAAGTGGCTGCAGCGCCTCACAGGTCTCACCGAGTTCGCAGGCGATTCAGGCGAGTTCATCGAAGATCTGAAACAGGAACTCGACGCAGAGGAAGTCTACGTGTTCACGCCGCGCGGCGATATCATCGACCTGCCCGTCGGATCGACCGTCCTGGATTTCGCGTTTCGCATTCATACTCAGGTCGGACTCCGCTGCAAGGGCGCGCGCGTAAACGACCGCATGGTTCCCCTTCGCACGGAACTCAAAAGCGGAGACCGCGTCGAAGTCCTTACAGACAAGAATGCAAGTCCGTCGCCGAACTGGCTCCGCTACCTGCAGTCACCGCGCGCTTCGCAAAAACTTCGCGCCTACTTTCGCAAGAAGCAGGAAGAAGAGGAATCAAGAGAAGCAGAGCAGCCTGCGCCGGAATCCGCCGGCCAGCCCGAGCAGCCGGTTTCTGAAATTCGCATCCGGCGATCGAAGACGACGGATCCGCGGCGCGTTCCGATTGAGGTGGCCGGCGAAAGCGATATCCCGGTGCGATATGCCGGCTGCTGCACGCCTGTGCCCGGAGACCGCATCATTGGATTTGTTACGCGGGGACGCGGCGTTACCGTGCACAGGGTTGACTGCCCGAATCTGGCCGGTGAGAACCAGGAAAAAGACCGCTGGATTCAGGTCCGGTGGGAAGGCCTTACGGAAAAATATCCCGTTCAAATCGACATCCATGCGCGCGACCGCCAGGGGCTGTATCTGGATCTGGTGGGCGAAATCACAAAGACGCACACGAACATTTTGAAGGCGGAAGCAGACCTGCCGCGCTCAAAAGGCGACCTGATGCGCGCGCGATTCCTGATCGAAGTCGAGCACGTCGATCATCTGCACGACATCATCGACAGCGTAATGACGGTTCCCGGAGTTGTGTCCGTGGAAAGAATGCAGGACGCAAAAAAGCAGCCTCACTGAGGCGGAGTTTCGTTCAGGTATTCGAAACCCGGCACCTTTGAAAGATCCGGAATCAGCACAATTTCAATGCGGCGGTTCTGAGCGCGGCCCTGCTCTGTATCATTGCTCTGCACCGGCCGGGTTTCTCCAAACGATGCTGCGCTGATTCGCTCCGGGTTCACGCCTTCTCCAATGAAGAGATTCACAACGCTCAGCGCGCGCGCAGATCCGAGCTCCCAGTTGTCTCCGTAAGGAAAACCGGGCACCTGCGTGATCGGCACGTTGTCTGTGTGTCCCTCAACCTGAAATCTCTTGTCCTGCATCGACGCGCAGATTTTCGCAAGATCCGTGAGAGCCTTGCGGCCTTTTTCCGAGAGATCGGCTGAGCCGGTAGAAAACAAAACGTCCGAAGGAAGAACGACCACGACCCGCCCGTCCACCAGCTTCAGCTTCAAACTGCCGGCATCGGAAAGCGCCTTGAACTGCCCCCTGGTATTTTCGATATCAGCGCTGCGGGCCTGCATCTGAGCCTTCGCCTGATCGGCTAACGTCTGCTTTTCCTGAACCAGGGACTGATTTTCACGCGAAAGCCGCTCAATCTCCTGGTTCTTCTTTTTCATCTCCGACTCATACTGAGAGGCTGAGACGCAGCCGGACAACAAAAGGAGAACGATCCATCGCATGCCCCTGTCTGCCCGAACAGACAGGGGTTACAATCGTTTTTCAGACCCGGCCGCGAATCATCTGACGGTTCGCAGATCCTGGAGCAACCATGGGATATACGTTATGC
>CAZUJO010000564.1:0-2222 GCA_964619995.1 uncultured Leptospiraceae bacterium | reverse complement strand
GGGTTGCGCGAGTCTGAAGCGTTCAAAAACCATCTGCGCGATTTCGCTCGTTCTGGGACTTTCGTCCTGCACGCCGGGGCTTGGAAGCGTCGGCAGCGTGAACAATGATTTTCTGGTTGTGGCTCTCATGTCCCAGGTGAGCCGCATGAAATACTGGATCGTAGTCGTCGCGGGAACCGGAAGCACGCAGACGGCTGTTTTTGATCCGGACACGGCCATGTTTTCATCCGGTTCTCCTCTGACCGCTGCGGCCACCGCGAATACCAGTTCCGCCGTGCGTTCGGACGGCTATGCGCTCGTCGCTCTGGGAGGGACTGCATCGAATTCGTTTTCGCCTCTGACAAAAACGTTTTCGCAGGGCCCGACGATGTGCGGAAGCGTGGGTGCCGGGACGAGCACGATTGCGATCTCATCAGGCACAAATGCCGGGAAGTTCCTTACTGCAGTCGGGGGCACATTGACCAGCACATGCCTCTCAGATCTCACGGCCATGTCGTCGGTCAGCGGACCGACCATCGTTGCGACCAACACAGGGTCGTCTAACTTCGCTCTGCAAACGGGCGCAAGCACCGGTTCTTTCGTATTCACGGCCGGCACTGGAACGGCGACGTCCGTATACAATCCGGTGACAAATGCCGTTTCGGCGGGGCCTGCATTCGGCGGCGCGCTGAACGTTGGCTCGAATTCATTCTATGCGACCACTGGCGTGAATGCCGGAAAACAGGTCGTTATGAGCGGCGGAGCCGTTACGGGTGTGCAGGTATTGGATCACTCTGCACTGGGCACGGGCGCCGGAATTTCGTGTTTGAACAACGTCGGCACAGGCGCGCTCAGCACCCGGCTGCTGACCGGATCGAATGCGGGCAACGGCCTGCTCGTTGTCGGGAACGGAGTTACAGCGACGAATCTTTACAACGCCGTCGGCAATACCTGGTCTGCCGGTCCATCGACAACCGGCGGTGTCGGCCTTGGAAGTTCGCTCTCGGTCATCGGAAGCGGGCCCCAGGAGGGCAAGATTCTCATCATCCACGGAAACAACACAGCCACGACCAGCCTGTACGATCCGGCATCAAACACGATGAGCGCCGGGCCGTCCTTGCCGTTTAACGTTGCCGGGGGCGGCAGCGCGTTTTCATACGGTGAAAGGATTCCATTTCCGAATTAGCTTCGCATATACCCTGCGTTTGCTTCGCAATTCACGCGAAGGAAGCTCGACGGGGTTTCCCCGGTCTTGATACTGCCGCATGGAGTCAGCTCCCATCTGGTGTACCCGCCGGAATATGGAATGTTCCCGCTGCTCGCCCGTTTGCCGTCTGCAAAAAGAAGGAGGAGTCATGCAAGCCAGTATGGTCGAAGTAAGAACAGAGGACGGAATGTGCGATGCATATCTCGCGCGGCCGCAGGGCAGCGAAGAGGTTCCGGTCGTTTTATTCTATATGGATGCGATCGGCCTGCGCCCCCGAATCTTCGAAATGGCGGAACGCATTGCTTCGCACGGCTACCTGGTGCTCGCGCCGAATTATTTCTACAGATCACGACGCGCCCCGATTCTGGACTACGGGCGCATGCTCCTTCCGGAGAATCGTCCGGAAATGCTTCGTGAGGTCATGGCTCTCGCATCGGAGCTCAAGCCTGCGATGTCGAAGCGCGACGTCCCATGTTTTCTGGATTTCGCGCGCAGCCAGCCCGGCGTCCGGCGCGAAGCCGGCCTTGTTGGATACTGCATGGGCGGAGCGCAGGCGCTTCGGGCCGCATCGAACTTTCCGGCCGAGTTTAAGGGGGTTGCGAGCTTTCACGCCGGAAACCTGGCCACCGACGCTGAAACGAGTCCGCACAGGCTCTTTCCTGCGCTTCGCGCGGAAGTGTATATAGCGCATGCCGACAAAGACGGTTCCATGCCTCCGGAGCAGATGGATCGCGTAGCGGCCGCTATGCGGGAAATACCAGTGCCCCATACGATCGAACTTTATGAAGGGGCCATGCACGGCTGGACCATGAAGGATCTGCCTGCGTTCAACGCCGCGGCCGAAGAGAGACACTGGAACGCATTGTTCGCCCTCCTGGCGCGGACGCTCCGTCCTGCCGGCTGACGAAACCGCTTGCCCTTTGCCGGGGTTTGTTCTGGATGCGTTGTTATGAAGATTCGGGTCATTGTAACGGGCGCATCGGGAATGGTAGGTGAGGGGGTTCTGTATGAATGCCTCGAACATCCGGACGTGGAG
>CAZUJO010000563.1:0-2225 GCA_964619995.1 uncultured Leptospiraceae bacterium | reverse complement strand
CAGGCGATCCGATCTCTGCAAAAGATAACTGCGGCGGTAGACTTCTCCGCGCAGTCCGCCCACAACGCCGTATCGAATTGTGTTCCAGGGCGTGAGCACGGGCCGCGAGACTGGCTCCGGCTTCTGAGGTGGAGTCTGCGCAGCCGGCGCGGCTTCCGGTTCCGGCATGCGATGGTCCGTTTCCGCCGGAACGTCCGCCTCCATGGACTGCACTTTGCCAGGCTCGCGCGCGGGCAAGAGATCGGAAGGCTTGATTCGGCGCGGACCGGCGATCCACTTTTCGAGAGAAGTTCGTTCCGCCGGCCAGTATACCGTTATGCGGCTTTCTCCGTCTGCGGAATCGTCCACCGTTTCAAAGTAGGTCATCTCGGACGCGGAGAAATACCCGCTCGACCGGGCCAGGTTCATGAATTCGTCTGCGCCGGTTCCGGAGACATCGACGCTTCGCAGGGTACTGCCATCATCAAACAGAAACGAACCGGTGCTCGAAGACCAGCCGGCCTGCTCGTAGTCAAAACGGCCGCGGCGCTTGTTCTCGTTGAGGAGGTTTCGAATCCGGACCGACAGCGGCAGAGAGCGCACGAGCGCCTTCCGAAGCAGGTTCATGTCTTACTTGCGCACGCCGAAGTGCTGCTCTACGTGCGAGAATGCAGCTTGAATGCGCCGGCCGAGAGCGACCAGAATCTTGAAGGCCCATCTGGGATGTGTTTTGAAAATCTTTTCGAAATCTTCGGGAGTCAGGCAGAGCAGCTTCGTATCCGCTGCGGCAATGAGCGTGGCAGAGCGGGGAGCGTTTTCGAGCATCGCCATTTCGCCGAAAATCTCTCCGGGACCGAGTGAATTGAGAACGCGGTAAGAACCTTTTTCGATTCGCTCGGTAACCACAACTCGGCCGGAAATGATTAGATATACTTCCGATCCCTTGTCGCCTTCTTTCAGGATGATCTCTTTTGGTTTATAAGTGCGTCCGTACTTGAAGAAGAGATCAGCCGTGATGGCTCTCTCTCCTTCGAAGCCAAGTTTCATCAAATCGTAATCGTGCGCGGTTTCTTGCATAATCAAGGTATCTGCTTGAGTTTGATGTTGATCTGGCGGAGCATGCGGCTCAGAATCCGAATGCATGCAAGCGCAAAGGAAAGGTTTGCGGCCATGGCCCGCTCGAATTCTACGCGGGAGAATCCAATCACCTGAACCTGGTTTACGGCCCTCGCGTCGGTCAGGCGGGCTGTATTCACATACACTTCGAGCATTCCGAACACATCGCCTTTGCCGTACTTAAAGACATCTTTCTGGAGCGGAGTGTAGGATTTCACAAGCTCCACTTCGCCTTCGATGATGAGGAAAGCGCACGGATCTCCGACCAGATAGTCGGACTGGTAGATTTTCTGTCCGGGTTCGAAGGTCATCGGGCGGCCAATCCCTTTGACGCTGTCGAGCGAAGTCCGGTGAGCTGCCTGGTTCTCCATACGCTTTGAAGCTTCCTTTTATCCTTGCTTTGCTTTCCCGTCCAGCAATTCACGTCTGAGATGCCCGTTACCTTCGACGAGTGCTTCCAGACTTTCCCGGCGCTCAATCCGCCCCGGGACTTTGCGGCATTCTGGAAATCTGCCCTCGAATCGTTGCGCCGGGTCCCCGTGGACCCAAAACAGCGCATGGTCATCAAGCGCACACTCGTGCGCGAGCAGATCACGGAAGTCCGCATCAAAAGTATCGGACGATATGAGCTCCGGGGTCAGTTGAACGTACCGAGAAAAAGGGGCCGTCTACCCGGAGTCGTCAGCTTCCACGACTATCTCGAAAACCGGCCGGTCGATACGGACAAAGCCCTCGGCGAAGCCGGTTTCGCGCACCTTCGCATGGACCTGCGCGGCCACGAAACCCAGACAGAAGGCATTGTGCCGACTCTGCTTGCGGACACAGGGCTTGATCCAGCATCCGAGAGTTATGTCTACCTGGCCGTGCTCGACGCGGTGCGCGCCGTCGACTACCTGCGCCTCCATGAATCCATTGATCCGAACAAGATTGCCTTGATCGGCCGTGGCTTCGGCGGCGCGATTGCTGCCTTCGCGGCGGCCCTCTATGCCGACAAGGTTCATGCCTTTTCGCTGGAGCGTCCCTCCTTCCTCTACCTGTCGCGCTGGCTGACCGAGTCGACTTCGCCCCTCGCACAGGAAACGCGAAACATCCTTGGACCGTCCCGGGGGAAGACGAAGGCTCGCAAGGCG
>CAZUJO010000562.1:0-2226 GCA_964619995.1 uncultured Leptospiraceae bacterium | reverse complement strand
CTGTAACCGCCGTCTTTGAATATCCTTCCGAAGAAATTGAACGATACGATCTGGCGCCCCGGCTCGAGCACTTTTTGAACTACGGCCCAGTGCGTCGGCTCGTTCTCATCGAGCGAAAAGAGATTTGCCTGCAGACTGTAGCGACATTCGCGCTTAACGTCGAGCGGAACGTCGATGATCAAGGATCCGTCCTGAAGACGCTCCGAGAAACTGTTCGCGAAAACCGCAGGGGCGATGGGGCTTGAGTAAAAGCTCTGCTGAATCAGAGCCGGGTCTTTGAGCCCCGTCACGTTCGCTTTCACTTTCAGCGTCAGTGTGCCCCAGTATTTCTTATCTGCAGAAGGAGCCTTCCAGGAGAAGGTCGTGATCCCGTCGCCGGCCTTCTCATCCGGTGCAATACCATTGTCTCCGTAGGTCACCGAGCCGAGTCCTTTTGAGCCCTGCGTTGGATCGCTTTCGATCTCCGCGCTCGTAATGGTATAGGGAACAGAAGATCCGTCTTTCGTGATCTTCAGTGTGGCAACGATCGTGTCGCCTTCGGTCAGCGTGTGCCGGTTCAACTTGAACTGAAATGCCGGCTGGCCTTCCATCTTCTTTGTGATTTCTTTTTCGATTTCGTCGAGACTCTTTCCTGCAGCCTGAAGTTTTTCCGCCATTTCACGGACTTCCTGTTCGTTGGCCATGCCGGGGATCGCAACCGGGAGCGGAACCGTGTCTACAACCCACGGATTCGTAAGATCTTTCATCGAAACGGTCAAAGGACGAGAATCATGCGGATACTGCGCATACGTGCGATACATTTCCAGTTCGCCCTTTGGCGTGGCGCCTTTTGCGAGCATCTTTTCCACTTCGCGAGGAGAAAGAAATCCCTCACCGCCGGAACGGAAGATCGACGATCTGCTGAAAGGGCTTGAGTCCATGGGACCTTTGCGTCCTGGACCGCCGGAAAATAGCAGATACAATGTAACAGCAACGACTGCTACAACGGCCACGATGATGAGAGTGCTTTTCTTCATATATCCTCTGAGTGAAAAAGGGCGGTCAAAAAAAAAGCCCTCTTGCGAGGGCTTTCGTCAAGCGAAACTGGTTTCGATTATTTGCAGCCGGCGTATCCGCCGTTCTTGCAGTCGGTCCATTCGTTCTTGGTTGCGTCGTTGATGGAATCGCTTCCGTCGCCAACGTGGGTTCTGTAGTATCCGTTCTGAGATGAACCCCAGCTGTTGTTTGCAACAACGTTCCAGATGTAGTGGTAGCTGTAGCGAGTTCCGCTCAGGCAGTTGCTGAAGCTTCCCGTCGTGTTGATTCCGCAAGTGGAGTGGAAAGATACCGCACCGTCATCTTCGCCAGGAAGAATGATAGAAGCGCCGTTCCACGTTCCTTTGTATCCATCGATCGCGTAGATGCCGATGCCTTTCATGTTGTTGTGGTTGTAGGAGCCGCGTGCGTTGCCTGTCTTGAGGGCTGTGACCATTCCGTCCGTTCCCCAGAATGCCGCGTCAGCGAGATCCGATCCACCTGCTGCGCTCGAAGAAGCCAGAACGCGCTTGATGTTGTATGTAGTCGTAGACTTGTCGATGAAGTACTCAGTTGCATAGCATCCTGCGCTGTGGCAGATGATTACGCAGCTGTTGGTTCCCTTGCATACAGATTCCATTACAGTGTACATGCTGGTCTGCGCGCGGCAGGATCCGGATGTGCGCGGGTCTGTTGAACCGTCATAGCCGACGAAGTATTTGGTAAGAGTGGTGCTGATGTTTTTTGCAACTCCCCAGTAGTTGTTCACGTCCGTAGTTCCGGTTCCGCAATGGTTGGAGCTCGAACGGCCGTGTACGAACACGACATATTCACCGGCAGAAACGCTCGAAAGCGCAAATGCTACCAGTGCTATCGCAATAGCTTTTTTCATGGATTCCCCCTTTGTTTGTGCCCGATTCGCTTCCCCGGCGCCTCGGACTCGGCCAGAATCTGCCTGGGCAGCGCCAAACGGTCAACCGAAATTATTGCGCAATGCACAAAAATGCAAAAAAATTTTGCAAAACGCTGGAAGATGGACCTATGGAACGATCATTTTCGTAAATGCGCAAACTTGCCCTCGCCGCGGTATTCCTCTGTTGCCTTCTGGACTGCAAAAAACCGAAAATCCCCCCTGCGGCGGCTATCTACGCAATCGCTCCAGCGACGAAGACGAGCAACTGGCAGGACGAGGCATTCCGCCGTCCCCTGGAG
>CAZUJO010000561.1:0-2226 GCA_964619995.1 uncultured Leptospiraceae bacterium | reverse complement strand
GGTTTTTCGAAAATGAAATGGATGAAACGCCAAAGCGCGGCATGAAGATCGCCGTGGCATGAGTATGCGAGCTACTGGAATCGAACCAGTGACCTCTTCCATGTCAAGGAAGCGCTCTAACCAGCTGAGCTAAGCCCGCGTTGCTTCAGGAATCCGGCTGCAAGGTCGACCGTCAACGATTAATTCACAGAGCGCCATTTCCATACGGCAAATCCAATCGCGGCGGCGCTGAGCACGACAATCACCGCTGTGTTGTAGAGCTTCAAATAGACAAGCACCTGCTCCCAGTTCCTGCCGAGCGCATATCCGCCGGCAGTCAAGAGTCCGTTCCAGAGAATCACGCCGAGGCTGAAACATGAAATGTAGAGCGGCAGAGACCCGGGAAATGCCTGCCACGATGCTGACAAAGAATCGGATTCCGGCGGAGAATCTCGAGAATACGACAAAGTACAGGCCGTAACGAGTAAACCAGTTTGAGGTTCTTGCGATTCCCTCTTCGGACACCATTTCGTGGAGGTTTCTCTTAACCCAGGCGGGACGCGAGATCGCCCGTTCAATTCGCCGCACGAGCTCCAGCACTCTATCGCCGAGCGCATACATGACGAGCGCTCCCGTAATGCTGCCAGCAAAACCGGTGAGGAATACGAGCGGCAATGGCTGAGCGCCCCGCGCAGCCACGAAGCCGGAAAACGCAAGGACCGTGTCGCCCGGGTATGGAGGAAATACGTTCTCCATGAACGCAGAGAAGAAGAAGAATCCGAGAATCGCCCAGTCGGGCATTTCCTCGATCCATCGCAGTGTATGGAGGATCTGTTCGTCCACAGCTCTAGAGCGGTCTGGGAATGTTTCCCGATTTTCCGGAGAATCCTCTCCGCCGCGCTTCGGGAATCTGGGAAATGGAATTGGCCGGCCGATCCGGAGTTTCCGGCGCACTCTGCCTTTCTGCCGGAATCGCACCCGCCCTCGACGCTTCCAGGTTCGCGATGCGCTCTTTCAGCTGGGCGTTTTCTCGGCGCAGATCCGCAAGCTCATGAACCACATTGTAGAAAGCCTGAGTCTTGTTTTCACTCATCCGATCAAACATCTGCGCGATAAGCTTGTAGAAGTATCTGGCAAGCGGCTTGAGGGGCCCGCGAATGAAGCGAAACTTCCAGCTGCGGAAATCCGGGGGCGGGACCTGCTTCTCGAAAAGTTCGGATGTTGCGGCCGCGTCGAACCCCCACTTGCCCGAGTCGAGCGGAGACAGGGAAAGGGCATCCACCCGGGCCACATCCGCGGGATTGTGCCCGCGTGTTTCCATCCGGTGGCGAAGGCGGTCGTTCAAATCTGTCTGGTCGACACCCGTTCCCTGGAACATGAGCCAGCATGGACGCGCGCCCGGAAACTGCACCTATTTTTGTAGAGGTTTCCCCGCGCAAAATGGATGGATAAAATAACGAATCGGGCCATTTTGACCAGAGGAGCGCGAAATTGGCCAAGACTGCATTGATTACGGGGATAACAGGTCAGGACGGTTCCTACCTGGCAGAGTTTCTTTTATCAAAGGGATACAAGGTCTACGGCATGGTCCGTCGGGCTTCCACAGAGAACTTTGACCGGATTGAGCACATCCGGGACCGCGTAATCCTGAGACAGGGTGACCTGCTCGATCAGTTGAGCCTCCTGAACCTGATCGAAGAAGCCGCTCCAGACGAAATCTACAACCTGGCGGCGCAGTCCTTCGTTCCCACCTCGTGGACCAAGCCCTTGCTCACAGGCGAATTTACGGCCCTCGGGGTGACGCGCATGCTCGAGGCAATGCGCGCGGTGAAGTCCAAAGCCCGCTTCTACCAGGCATCGAGTTCCGAGATGTTCGGCCTGGTCCGCGAAGTTCCGCAAAAGGAATCCACGCCATTTTATCCCCGCAGCCCTTACGGCGTCGCAAAAGTCTACGGACATTTCATCACCGTGAACTATCGCGAATCCTACAATATGTTCGCTGTTTCAGGGATTCTCTTTAACCATGAGAGCCCGCGCCGGGGGAAAGAGTTTGTAACCCGCAAAGTGACCGACGGGGTTGCTCGCATCAAGCTCGGCCTGCAAAATGAACTGAAACTCGGCAACCTGGACGCAAAGCGCGACTGGGGATTTGCCGGCGATTACGTCCGGGCCATGTGGATGATGCTCCAGCAGGACAAGGCCGACGACTATGTGATCGCAACCGGCGAAACGCACAGCGTGCAGGAG
>CAZUJO010000560.1:0-2229 GCA_964619995.1 uncultured Leptospiraceae bacterium | reverse complement strand
CCGTCTGACCTCTCGCCAGATTGAAGCTGCTCGACGTGCAATGACCCGCAAGGTGAAGCGCGGCGGGAAGCTGTGGATCCGGATCTTCCCGGATACCCCTGTATCACGCAAGCCTGCCGAAACCAGGATGGGTTCCGGTAAGGGTAACCCTGAATTCTGGGTATCTGTAATTCACGCCGGCCGCGTTCTTTTTGAAATCAGCGGCGTGGAAGAAGCGCTGGCGCGCGAAGCCCTGGACCTGGCTGCACACAAGCTGCCGATCCGGACTTTGTTTGTGAAAAAGGAGCTCATCTAACCTGTCACGTGCATTGCATGAACTGGCTGATGCTGAACTGCAGAAGCTTGTAGAAGATTCCCAGAACGAGATTCGGGAGCTGCGGTTCCAGTTCGGAGTCGCGCGGTCGCTGCAGAATCCTTCGCAGATTCGCAACCTCCGCAGAACGGTCGCGGGAGCGCTTACCGTTTTGAATCTCCGTAAGCTGGGCAAGGCAACACAGAAGGCTGCGACGCAGAAGGCGGGCGGCAAAGAGAAGAAGAAGGCAGAGGCGAAGCCTGCAGCAAAAGAGAAGAAGAAGGCCAAAGCCTGAGGCAATAAGTCATGGAAAATACCACGAAAAGAACAGCGAAGATGCGCTTGATACAGGGCCGTGTGGTTTCCGACCGCATGGACAAGACGCGCGTGATTCTTCTTGAATCCCGCAAGATGCACCCCGTTATCAAGAAACCTCTCGTGAAGTCACACAAGCTCAAGATCCACGACGAGAAGAATGAGTCGAAACTCGGCGACGTAGTTGTGGCCATTGAGACTCGTCCGCTTTCGCGCGACAAACGTCATCGTCTCTTTAAGATTCTGGAGAAAGCAGAATGATTCAGCAGCAAACATATCTCGACGTCGCGGACAACACTGGCGCGCGCAAGGTAATGTGCATCAAGGTGCTTGGCGGAACGCGCAAGCGCTACGCAAGCGTAGGCGACATCATTGTCGTCGCCGTGAAGGATGCCATCCCTGCGTACGGCATCAAAGACGCCACGGGAAAGAAAGTTCATAACAAGGTCGTTCAAAAGGCCGTAGTCGTGCGGACACGCAAAGAAATCCGCCGTCCAGACGGATCGATCATCCGCTTCGACGACAACGCATGCGCCATCATCGATGATAAATTGAATCCGAAAGGAACGCGTATCTTTGGGCCGGTGGCTCGCGAACTTCGCGACCGCAAGTTTCTGAAGATCGTTTCCCTTGCTCCGGAGGTGCTGTAATGGCTGAGTTTTCAACCAAACTGCGCAAAGACGACGAGGTCATTGTGATCTCGGGCAAGCAAAAGGGCAAACGCGGCAAGATCATGTCCCTCGACAAAGCGAAAGCTCGCGTCGTGGTTCAGGGCGTAAACAAAGTGAAACGCTTCCAGCGCCCCAGCCAGGAAAACCCGAAAGGCGGTTCTATTGAAATGGAACAGAGCCTTCCAATTTCGAATGTATTGTTTTACGACGCCAAGTCGAAGAAGGGCGTGCGCCTCGGCTACAAGGTGCAGCCGGACGGAAAAAAAGTCCGCGTGACCCGCCCGGATGGGAGAGAAGTGTAATGTCCCTTCTGAAGAAGAAATATAAGGAGAGCGTGATTCCTGCTCTGCAGACGAAGTTTGAATACTCGTCGATCATGCAGGTTCCACGCTTTGAAAAAGTCGTTCTCAACTACGGCTCCGGTGAAGCTGCGGCCAACCCGAAGCAGTTCGAAACGGCCATCGAGGAAATGGCGCAGATCAGCGGCCAGCGTCCAGTAAAAACCATTGCTCGCAAGTCGATCGCAACCTTCAAAGTGCGCGAAGGCATGGTTCTTGGATGCAAAGTAACGCTGCGCGGCGACCGCATGTATGAATTTCTTGAGAGATTCATTAACATCGCGCTGCCCCGCGTTCGGGACTTCAAGGGCCTGAATCCCGCTGGATTCGACGGCAGAGGAAACTACAACCTTTCCCTGAAAGAACAGATTATTTTCCCAGAAATCGACGTGGATAAAGTGCAGAACTACCACGGGATGAACGTTACGATCGTCACAACGGCGCCCACGAACGAGGAGGCATTTGCTCTCCTTGAAGCCATCGGAATGCCGTTCGCGAAAGGAAAGAAGTGAGGGTATCATGGCAAAGAAAAGCATGAGATTAAAGCACAAGCGGACGCAGGCCTTCAAAGTGCGGGCCTACAACCGCTGTCCGGTGTGCGGTCGTCCGCGGG
>CAZUJO010000559.1:0-2235 GCA_964619995.1 uncultured Leptospiraceae bacterium | reverse complement strand
GGTACACTCCGTCCACCCAGCAGGAAGCCCTGAATATTCTTCGCAACATGGCAAGCGAAACCGGCGCGAATGCCATTGTGTTCCAATCGTTCCGCAAGGACCTTGAGGCCACGGGACGCGCCTATACATGCAATTTTGGAAATGCGGCAGCGGTTGAGCCGCAGCCGGACAGAACGATGCCAGCCGCGCAGGAAAACCGCGTATCGGCCACGATCAATACGCGTCAGAACCAGACGCAATCCACAGTTTTGAATTCCTCGCAAACGACGAACCAGACAGGCCAGTCATCCACGCAAACCATTGCGCAGCCCGAACGCATCACGCAGCCTGCGCAGAGCGCCACGGTGAGCGATACTGGCCGTAAGCTGAGCTGGCAGACCTGCTCTATGGGACAGAGCTTTCAGAACGGAAAATGCGCCGGAAATCCGACGCCGGACACGTTTCAGAGCGCAGCCTCTTACTGCAAATCGCAGAGCACTGCAGGTTACGCGTACCGGCTTCCGGACAGAGCGGAACTCGCGTCCATTCTTGCCGCAAGCGGAAGTCCCCGCGTTGACGCGCGCGTATTTCCGGACACCAAGCCGGACATCTACTGGACGCGCGAATCCTACAACGGAAGCCCGATCACAAACTGGGTTGTAGATTTCGGTTCAGGCGGCGGATCATTCGGATACGGCCTGGAAAACCAGGCTTACGTTCGCTGCGTTGCCAACCTTCCTTGACGTTGTTCCTGCCAAATGGGTGCAGAATGGGTACACGATTGTGCCCGGCGCCCATCCCATCTTTGTTCATGGGGCTCTGCCAGGCGAACAGGTCCGGGTTCGCATCACGAAGAAGACCGCGCACCACTCATTTGCCTCCGTTGAACAGGTCCTCAAATCGTCTGATGAGCGTATAACGTCAGACTGCGCCGCCTTCCCCGAATGCGGCGGCTGTTCGTTCCGTCACATTGCCTACGAAAAAGAAGTCGAAATAAAGAAGAATCTGCTTCTTGAGTTCCGGCCCCTGGGAGGGATGCTGGGGGATCTGGCAGTATTCACTTCGCAGCCGAACGGCTACCGCAGCCATGTCCGGATTCAACATTCGGGTTCCGCTCCCGGGTTCTTCGCGATGCAGTCGAGCCGTGTGGTAGAAATGCCGCATAACGGATGCCCGAATCTTTCGCCCGAGATGAACCGGGCTGTTCAGAATTTTTTCGAGAGTTTTCAGGACGGACCGCGAGGAAAGAAAGGATGGGACGGTTACCGATTCCGCGAGGCCGACCGGATTTACGGACCCGATCACAGAGGGTCCGTGCCGCTCCGCATTGAGCAGCCGGGAGATACGGTCGTATTTCAGACTCCGGTCGACGGATTCGTTCAGGCAAACCGATTTCTCCTGGGAGACTGGATCCGGACGATCTGCTCCTGGATTCCTGCGGGATGTCCCGACACACTGGAGCTCTACGCCGGCTGCGGATTCATCGGCGGCTGTGCCCGTTCACTGCTCGGGTCGTACGAAGGAGCCGAACTTTCTGAATCGAGCGTACGCGCCGCGCGGGAGAACTTTCAGCGTCTGGGTCTTGCGGGTTCGTTTTCTGCCGTCGATCTCGAGCGCACCGTGCCGGATCCGAGGCCGCTCTGCATCGTAAACCCGGCGCGCTCCGGACTGAGTTCTGCCGTCCGAAATCGCCTGTGCGAAAGGATCGTAAAAACCATCGTCTATTCATCCTGCAATCCCGCGACGTTAAACCGGGATGCCGCAGATCTCATGGCTGCCGGTTTTTCCATTACAAAGAGCGCAATGTTTGACTTTTTCCCGAGAACGCCCCATGTGGAAGTGGTCGTAGTCCTGGAAAGAACATGAGGCTTCTTTTTCTTCTCCTTCTCGCAGCCTGTCTGCCCTCGGCTAATATTGAAAGAAAGTACGCGACCTACAACTTCAAAGATGAAGGCTTTCTTTCGCCGCGGATGATTCAGACAATCGGCAAGGCGCGTTATGCGTCCGGCGAGTATACCGTGGACGCCGCGCGCATGCACTGCCTTGAGGCGGCCCTTGAAACGGCGCGCGAGAGAATGCTTCGCGTATTCGTGCACACTCGTTTCGGACTGAAAGCAAAGAAGACGACGGATCAGCGCACGTTTGAGGACGACTATCCCCGGCAGCTTTCGGCGCGGAACCTGCGCCGGGCTGAGGCGGATTTTGAGCCGCTCCTCGACCGGGGCGGTGCGCCAGGCCAGGTCCTTCGTGGAGTCC
>CAZUJO010000558.1:0-2253 GCA_964619995.1 uncultured Leptospiraceae bacterium | reverse complement strand
CTGCCGGCATGGCCAAATACGAGATCCATGAGGTCGACCGTGATCATATTGAGAAATTCTGCGAATTGAAGCGCGCCGAGTTTTTCCGCATGGCCGGTTGAATCGCGCAGGTCCAGAACGAGCAGCGTTGCATCGTACAGGCTGCCGCCGGCCTGCAGGACTTCTGCGTCCACAATCGTATTGACTGTCTCCGGTGAGAAGTACGCAGAGAGGATTCCTTTTTCGCGTTCCAGGCGAAGATTCAGCTTCTCCGCAAGGCGGCTGGACCACACCGTTTCAAGAATGTTCTGGACTCGAATGGACAGCTCGCTGAGCGGCAGGGGCTTCTGCAAAAATTCCTCGGCCCCCGTCTTGAGTGCGCGCAAAAGCGCATCCTGCGTTCGGTCCGCGGACATGAGCAGCACCGCTGCATCCGATGATTGACGGCGAAGATCTTCAAGCAATGAGAACCCGTCGCGGCCGGGAAGATGCAGATCGAGCAGAATCAGATCGGCCGGATCCTTCTCAATGAGGACCTGCGCTTCTTCCGCGCTTTCGGCTGCGCTGACTCGATACCTCAGAATCTTCAAGAACTCCTGGAGAATGCGCGACTGAATGACATCATCTTCTACAATGAGGATGTGAAAATGGTCGGGGCTGAAATGTTCAGACTCTGTAGACAAGCACTTCCCCCTTGCGGCCTCGCACATGCATGTTGGAAATCATTTCGCAGCCATCGAGACCGCTGCGTTCCACGGTCCGGCGGTCCGAGAGCAGAGTCCCGCGCCGTTTTCCCGACAGTCCCATCAATCGCGCCGCAACGTTCGCCGTATCTCCAATGATTGTGTACTCCATCCGGCGGAATGAACCAATGTTCCCTGCGAATACCTGGCCGGATGCGATGCCGATTCCGATTTCTACATTTCCAAAACTAAAAACGGCCGCCTCATTCATCAGATCGAAATGCTCGCGGATTTCGCGGGCGCATTCAATGGCGCGCTTCGCGTCGTCGTTTCTGCGGCGGGGGAGGCCGAAGGTTGCAAGCAGTCCGGCGCCGTTGAGTTTGTTGACTGCGCCTCCGTGTTTTGCGACCAGATCCATCGAGTCGACCATGCTCTGATTGAGAAACTCCGCGAACTCGGACGGCCCGAGGCGCGAAAGGATCTGTCCGGACTTCTTGACACCGAGAAAAAACACACTGATGTCCTGGAGTTCCCCGCGCAGATTCGCATTCAGTTTACCTGCCAGCAGCTCGTCTGCCGCATCCTCTGGAAAATAGCGGAGCAGAATTCCTTTTTCCCGGTCGAGCGCTGCATTCGCTTTCTGGATCGCGCGCCTGTGATCGCGCTTGCGCAGCAGGTTTCGAAGACGAATGTCAACTTCCGCCGGCAGGAGAGGTTTGTGCACAATGTCCGATGCGCCTTCGTAGAGTGCCTGAAAGACATCCTCCGACTTAACGATATCCGCCATCATCAGGATGGCGGTTTCCGGAGCGGCGCTGCGAATCTGCGAAATGCCCTCGATGCCGCTCTCTCCGGCCACTTCAAAATCGATCAGGGCAGCGTCGGGGAGAGCGGTCTGGCAGAATGCAACGGCTTCGGCGAGTGTCGCAGCCCCGGTAACGTTGTATCCGCACTCCGTAAGACCGGCCCTTGCGAGCTCGCGCAGCCCGGTTTCCGCGCTGATCAGCAAAACACTGCTCATGGATCAGGCATTTCGCATGAATCTCGTCTGCGCGTCACGCGCGTTTTCGCTTTTCGCACAGCGACCGGCACGAAGTCTGGCGTAAATGAGACACCTTCGCTTTCGGACGATCGATGATGCAGTCGAGGAACTCGACAGGTTGGAGAATGCGGACTCGATCCGCACGACCGGGCTGTGGTCTTACGCCCAGATCCTCGATCACCTTGCGGGCAGCCTCGAATTCTCAATCAGCGCGTATCCGCGCATGGCGCCTGTCTGGCTCCGCAAGACAATCGGTCGTTTGATTTTTCGCAATATGAGAAGGCGGGGTTTCATGCCGTCCGGCCGACCCAACCCGACGGCCCCGAAGCTGCGCGAGGAGGGCGATGAAATTGCAGCCATGCGAAGGCTGCGCCGTGCCATTGCAGCATTTCGCGCGCATAACGGTCCCATGGCCGCTCATCCATTTTTCGACCGGCTTTCGCGCGAAGAAGCGGAGCACCTGCAGGCCATGCATATGGCAAATCACCTGTCTTTCACAGAGATCGAGGAAGCTCCTGTGAAACGAGCCGCGAAAACCGCGAAACGCGC
>CAZUJO010000557.1:571-2265 GCA_964619995.1 uncultured Leptospiraceae bacterium | reverse complement strand
ATTCTCAAAGGGAAAGGCGAATCCGATTCATCATGTTTCTGAGCGCAGCCCTGTCTGCCCTGGGTCTTCTCGGGGTCTTTACCGGCAACATGAACCACCGAAATATTGGAATCATCGGCTATGTCCCCGTTTTCATGCTGATCCTTGTGCTTCTGTCCATTCATTTGAACCACATCAGGCGAAGCGAAAAGACGAACGCGGGTTAGTTGACGCGAGCCCGGAACGTTCGCTTACTAACTTCGATGGAACCATACGCAGAAGAGATCGGCAGCAGGTGGATGCATGACAAAGGGCTGCTCGTAACGAATCTGACGGGAAAGGTTTCCCTTACGGACGTTGCACAATGGAGGGAGAGTCTGGCAGAAGCCGAGGCTTCCATTCCCCCGGGCACGCGGTTTCGCCTGATCGCAAACCTGCTGGGGTACACGGCAGTTGACGGAGAACTTTCTGAAACCCACAAAATGATGCGTATTACAATTCCAGAACTCTTGCTGAGGCATGGTTTTAAGCCAGGTTATCTGGATCTTTTTCCCGATGCCAGATACACAATTACAACGGAAAACAATGTCATCTGTGTGGGCGCAGCGCACATCCATCATGACGAAACAAAAGTTACGATGTACAACGATCGCTTCAAAGCTGAAACGAGAGAGAAGTTTTTCACCAGCCTCTCAGACGCGTACGCCTGGGCGCTCAGCCTTCCTGCGCCCTGACGTTTTTTCGATCCTGTAACCAGACTCCCGCTGAGGCGGGTCGCAGTCCACCGGTTCCGCCTTTTTTCCGGCGGTTCAACCACATTTGGAAATTCACGTGAGTTCATGGGACTCGCCCCGCGCGAGCTTTGCCTTACGGCAACAAGTCAACGGCGCCGGCTCGCCCGCATTTGCTTCCGAATTTCCAGAATCCACATCCTATCTTTGCGCAGACCCCAACCCTCCATTTCATGTCGACTCTTCCCGCATTTCGATATCTGTTACCGTTAGCCGCGCAATGCGCGCAAACGATTGGATGACGTCCCTCGTCACAACCTCGCGCAGGTTCCCTGAATACCCGCGCGGTGAAACAAACAGTGTTGTTCTGGATAAGGCCGCGTAGAAGCCATCCCTGGTATTTCGCGGGTGGCTCTGGCGCACATCGCCGACCCAGAGAGAGCCGTCGTTCAAAATCGCAAAGCGCCAGTACTGCTGACAGTCCGGCGGAATGTCAGCCGGTCTACTGATGTCCGGCAGCCTGCGCGAGAAGTCTACGGCGACCTTCATCGCAAATCCCACAGATAGAGCAAAGCCGCCCAGTGAACAGGAAGCGCCTCTGCCTCAAGCGCTCCGATATCTTCGCCGCAACGCACTGACATTTCGAGAAAGAACCGCGCGTGAAAGAACGCTTCCAGCATACACCGGCCGCTCTGCTCCGGGTCCGCGTCGCTCTGCGATTCGTGGCCGGTTCCTTCCGTTACGATCCGCCTGAACGCGCGGTTCATCAGAATGCCTGGCAGCAGACCTTCAAGTTTCTTAAGGATTGCTGCGGTTACCTGCTGGACCTCGTAGACTTTGAATGATCCGTGATAGAAGCGATAGATTCGATCCGCGTATCCCCACTCGCTGCTCACCCCGGCCAGCATCAGCCGCAGTTCCGGAAGCTTTTTCTTGAGATTCTCCTGCAGTGCGGCCTCAAGGAGGCTTCGGGTTGTTTTCTGG
>CAZUJO010000557.1:0-561 GCA_964619995.1 uncultured Leptospiraceae bacterium | reverse complement strand
CGGTTCCACATTCGCACCGTATGAGGTCATAGCAATCGGTCCCCGGCTGCGGCATTTTTGATTTCGCTCCAGTGTTTATTCGCTTCGATCGAGGCGATGTAGCGGGCATTGTTTGTCCCGGCGAAAGACTGGAAAACGACCGGCCCATGTAACAGGAACGGGCGCGCATCGGGCGGCACATGGTCCTGTTTATCTTTGATCGGGACGCAGATGACCTTTCCGTCTTTTCGAACGTGGAGCACATGGTCCTGCTCAAACTCCGCAGCAAAATCGATCAGATCCCGGGCGAGCCTGCTCGGACGCTTCCATTCGAGAACATCCGTGACGAAGTAAATCAATCCGCGGACCTCGCGCTCATCGGATGCGCCGGGGCTCTCAACGATTGCGCCGACAACGGCGGTAACGTGGTATCCCTGTGCGGCCAGCTTCGCAAGCAGCGACCTGCTTCTCTGGTAGTTCTCCACGGGCGTATACGCACTCCGGACCGCCGCAATCACCCCGCATTCATGGCCGACGGCTTCGTCCAGGAGCGACCGCAGTATGTCTTCCGGTGTCTTCAAC
>CAZUJO010000556.1:0-2286 GCA_964619995.1 uncultured Leptospiraceae bacterium | reverse complement strand
CGGATGCACATCATCCGCTCTGGTCGGCTGGCTCGCTTGGCGAGCGCGGCCGCATATTCTACCACTGTGCCAGACAATCTCCCTGCGGTTTGTCCCTCAACGAACTGGCATCACGGCTCTCAATGCCGCGAAGCACCGCCTATCATCTTCGCAAGCGTATGCTGGATATTGGAGTCCTTGAAGAGCGCGCGGGATTGTTGATTGCGCTACCGATCGACCAGACAGGCAAACCTCCCAGCAACCGCGAGCGGACAAGGCGGACATTTCGACCTAAAATGTCTCACCGGCATGCTACCATACTCCAGACGGAGTGCTTGCCAGTTGACGGCCATTCCGGGAGGTTTGTTCAGCGCATGTCTTCTGAAGATTTCTTTTCCCAGCCGATCCTCAATTCACCGTATGAATACCCGGGTCGCCACTGGGAGCTGGATGAGCAGGGACAGCCAACAGGCAAGGTCGTTGAGGACCGGCGCCGTTCGCAGCTGATCACTCCCATTCCACGTCCTCAGAAACAAAAGAAAACCGGGAAGCAGGCCGAACTCGATCTGTCAGGTTCGACGGGTCTTGATACGGCAAATCAGAAATACGATCCTATTCCCATCATCAACCTTGTTCGCAGTGCCGTGGATGATTGGCGCAAGCTTGAATCCCCGGGCCAGTGGATGGTCACTCCGGAGACGGCACGGCTTCTGGAATACTGGAGACACCATCCATTCCAAGGCGTTCGTCCCTTCTTCTGTCAGGTTGAAGCTGTTGAAACCCTTATCTGGCTCACCGAGGTGGCTCCGAAGTTACCCAAGGGAGCGGTGAGCGCCCGTATCTGGGATCATCTAAAGAACGCTAATGCTGAGGCAAATCCAGAACTCCTTCGCGTCGCTCTTAAGCTGGCCACAGGCGCTGGCAAGACCACGGTTATGGCTATGATCATTGCTTGGCAGACAATCAACGCGGTGCGCCGGCCCACAAGCACCAACTATACTCGCGGATTCCTGATTATCACACCGGGTATTACCATCCGCGATCGCCTGCGTGTCCTAGAACCCAGCGATCCTGACAGCTACTATCGCGTGCGCGAAATCGTTCCTTCTGACATGATCACGGATCTGGAGCGAGCAAAGGTTGTAATTACGAACTATCACTCATTCAAGCTGCGCGAGAAGATCGAACTTTCCAAGGTCGGGAGATCCCTGCTGAAAGGTCGCGGCCCGGATCTGAATACAGCTGAGACAGAAGGTCAAATGATTCAGCGTGTCATGCCTGAGCTGATGGGCATGAAGAACATCCTTGTGATCAACGACGAGGCGCACCATTGCTACAGGGAAAAACCAGAAGCCGCTGATCTGGACGATCTGAAGGGTGAAGAAAAAGACGAAGCAGAACGCAATAACGAAGCGGCACGACTCTGGATTTCCGGCATCGAAACCGTGAAACGCAAACTGGGTGTGCGAATCGTGTATGATCTGTCTGCCACACCATTCTTCCTCCGAGGTTCGGGCTATGCAGAAGGAACGCTGTTCCACTGGACAGTGAGCGACTTTTCGTTGATGGATGCCATTGAGGCTGGTATTGTCAAGCTTCCCCGCATTCCGATTGCAGACAACATTCCGGGCGGTGAGATGCCCAAGTTCCGCAACCTCTGGGAACACATTGGGAAACGGATGCCCAAAGCCGGAAGAGGCAAGGCAGGGAATCTTGACCCTTTGAGTTTGCCCGCAGAACTGCTTACAGCATTGGAAGCGTTATACGGCCATTACAAGCTCACCTTTGAAGAATGGCAGAAGCAAGGGATAGAAGTTCCTCCTGTTTTCATTGTAGTTGCGAACAACACTTCAACGTCAAAGCTCATCTACGACTACATTGCGGGATTCGAAAAACCGGCAGAAAATGGAATCAGAATGGTCCAGAATGGACACTTTGATCTGTTTCAGAACTATGACAAAGACGGCTTCCGCCTTTCCCGACCGAACACGCTCCTGATCGACAGTGAACAATTGGAATCAGGAGACTCGCTGGATGAAAGCTTCCGCGAGGCAGCAGCCGATGAGATTGAGCGCTTCCGTCGTGAAATTCAAGAGAGGACTGGAGACAAGAAGGTAGCTGATAACATCACGGACCAAGACCTGCTGCGTGAAGTCATGAATACAGTGGGAAAGAAAGGACGCCTTGGTGATTCCATTCGATGTGTAGTGTCTGTCTCCATGTTGACGGAAGGCTGGGATACCAATACCGTCACACATATTCTTGGCGTGCGTGCCTTTGGAACTCAGCTTCTCTGCGAGCAAGTAG
>CAZUJO010000555.1:0-2290 GCA_964619995.1 uncultured Leptospiraceae bacterium | reverse complement strand
GCATTGCGTATCGCAGAAGGCCAATGTGCATCTGGCCGGGTTCCCTGTCTTTTTCAACGAGCGGTGGATAGTAAGACCGCATGCGCAGCACGGTCATGGCTGCCATGCGAAGACGCAGGCTGCGCACGGGATTTGCGCCGCAGAATGCGTCGAAATCCGCCATGGTCGGAGGCACGCCCAGATCCGGCTGCGAAATCAGAAAATCGGTAAGCCGAACCGCCTCCGGAAGCTCGGAATCTGATCCGATTTTCGTAAAGATATACAGTATATCATTCTCCAGTTTCAAGAGATCCCTGAGAATGTGGCCGCGGTGCGCATGGAAAAAGTCGATCATCCAAACGTTGTGCGAAGGATCGAGCACGATGTTCCGTCCGTTCAGATCTCCATGCACAAATGCCATGCGCGCAGAAGTGCGTGCCGACCGGGGATGGTTCAGGTCTGTCTCGTAGAACGGGCAAACGTTCAGCACGCTGCGCCCCGGGAACACTTCCCGCTTTTCTTCCGGGCTTCCTCCGAGGAGATCTGTGATTCTCCGGCGAACCCCTGGCGCATAGCGTGACGAGAAATCGTAGTATTTCAGCAGGTCGATCTTTTCCGGTTCACCGGCCTGGTAAAGACGGCCGAGCTGCGAAACAAATACAGTGTCGAGCACATCGTAGACCGGCTTGAGCGATTCGTCACTCAGGGGAAGCGAACCTGCTGCGATCTTCTCCTCGATGTCCTCGTAAAGATCCTGAAATACGTGCACGGGCCCGTCGAGCATGGCCGCATAACGGTATTTGATAGCCCCCCGGTCCGCGATCTCAGCAAAGTCCACGATTCTGGGAGCGTTGTTTCCAAGAACTTCTTCAATTCGCTCGAAGGAGGTGCGCTCCTGAGCAATTGGATCCCGCGCGCCGATCTTGATGACGGTTGGGACCTGAGGATGGCCGAGCACGTCCGTGCTGCGGGCTTTTAGAACAACGTTGCCGCTGAAGCCGCCGTCGAGACACTTCAGATGAACGCTCTTACAGTCGCGAAAGAGATACGTTAGAAGATTCTTGTCCGTGTCAGAAACCGCATAGTCCCCTTCGAAATGCAGGAGGCCTTCGCGGAAGGGAATCCGGCTGCCAATGTCCGGAATCGAACCCGTGAGAAATTCGGTAAAGGCTACCAGCGAAGAAAATACCTGAACTCCCAGGATTCCGCGAAGCTGATCGAGCGCGATGAAATGCATCTGCCGTGAAGAGCTTGCCGTAAGCGGACTGGCTACAGCGATCTCGAATTCCGGATAACGGGTCCGCAGATCATAGGCGAGGAAGGTTACTTTTGCTTCTGTCCACACTCCTGCGATGCCGACCCGGATTTTCTGGCCGCGGTATGGTTCGAGGGCCTCAGCAAGCGTCGTGTCGACAAAATCATTCAGACCCGATGCGTTGACGATGGTGTGTCGTTCGGGAACCAGTGTCTCTTCGAATACAAAACGCGCGCCGTCCGTGCCTGCAATGCAGTGCGCTCCGAACTGTTTGAGATGATCCTGCTGGGAAGGGTCGGAAGCATTGTGCCAGTCCCGAATGTGGATGATGGCCAGTTCATCCGCGCTGCGCGCATACGCCCAGTGCAGGAGAGAATAGACGGGCCCCTCTTCCATGCGCTCGCCGAGCAGACGCATCGACTCATCGTAGCCCACATGCAGCAGATTGGGCAGGGGTTCGTAACGGTCGATCAGCCTGACGAAATCATTCTGCAGGCACTGTGTGATGAGGATGGATTTGGCAGGCATATCATTCAAAACGCGGGCGGCGCTTTTCGACCATCGCGGCAAACCCTTCGCGGGCTTCCGCGGACGTCAGGAGCGATTTTGTGGCTTCGATATCGCGGGCGAGCACATCGTCGAGGGTCTGCGCGAAGCGGTAGCGTATGATCTGCTTCTGCGCGCGCGCTGCATGTTTTGGAAGCGAAGCGAGTTTCTTCGCAAGGGAGCGTGCGCGGTCCGCCAGCTTTTCTTTTTCGACGAGCTCGTCCGCAAGTCCCATGGCCAGAGCTTCTGGCGGCTTGGGCGCGAGGCCTGTAAAAAGGAGATCGCGCATGGCTCTCATTCCGACCAGGTCTTCGAGCATGGTCGTTACGAAGATCGGAAGGCTTACGCCGATGTTCAGTTCCGGAAACGATACACGCGCGCCCTTATCGACTAACAACCGGAAGTCGCTCATAAGTCCGAGCATGGCGCCGTATCCCACGGCATGTCCGTTGATGGCTGCGACGACCGGCACCGGAAACAGGAAGATCTTCTTGAGCACACTGAAAAAGG
>CAZUJO010000554.1:0-2297 GCA_964619995.1 uncultured Leptospiraceae bacterium | reverse complement strand
ACCCTGTACTGGACCTGAGCGAATGGGCCGAGGCTTGACGATCCGCCCGCCGTTCGCAGCAGGTAGACTGCGTGACTTGTATGCGGAGGATCGGAAAGAGGCGTCTCAAAAGGACCTGACGGGATGATGTTCTCGTTGTATGCGTCTTGCGGCAGAGGCGCGTCGGAGGGCGGGAGCTTTGCTCTAAGTTTAAGGAGCGCGCGGAAAGATTCTTCACCGGCGCCTGTGTTCCTTTTCTCGTCAGTGTAGCGCGCGGCGCTGACGAGAGCATCGACGATCGATGCCTGCCGCTGCGGTGCAAGCGCCGTCCACTCGTCGCTTGCAAGCATTGCATCGAGGTCTTTCCGACCCGCGTAGAAGACGCGCTGCTCTTCATTCGAGAGGGCCGCGATCTGCTGGCGAATGGATGAGAAAAGAGAGGGACGATAGGCGATCTGCTTTACGAGTCCGGGCTCTGAATGAACTGCCTTGATGGTTTCCGCGGGAAGAACGAGGGCGCCGGCGCGCGCGCGAAGATCGAGGTCAGGCCTGGCCACCTCGATCAGGGACAGCAGGTGATAGGAGCAGTTGCCGTCGATGTAGTAGTACGGGAACTGCGCCGTGTCCAGTTCCCAGATATGATTCATCATGTGTTCAATTTGATCTGGATTGAGCGCCAGCCGGTACTCCCACATATCGCGCGCTTCATTGTCATTGTATTCTTTCACCTTGAAGTGGTACGGCATGAGGGCGTACGCGCCGTTGTAGCCTCCCGTAATACCTCCGATGAAGTAGCGGACCGGTCCGATATCGCCCGGGTTTGCCGCAAAATTCACCGCGAAATTCAGCAGGTCTAGCTCCCTGTCATCGCTCACGTTGAGTTTGAGCAGGGTGTGCCCGAACATGGAGGCCGGCGCGTTCATATAGTACGATGCAAATACAACTGACACCGACTTCACCCGCACGCGCTCGCGAAATACACTCATAGCAGGGCATGAGACGGGGTTCCCCGGCAGCTGGATACGTTCTTCAAGAAAACGAATTCTCTCAGGAAATCGGCAGCGAGCATGCACATTGGGCTGCGCCGCGTCTTGCTCCTGAAAAGCAGCCGATATGGTCGCGGCCATTTCTGCCTGAGGATCCGTATTCCCATTCGGTGCAAGGAAGAACGGGCCTTTCTCGGCTTCGCTCTTTGCGCCTTTGTAATGCAGGAGGAGTCGCCAGTATGGATCGTCAGCGAGTTTCAACGACGCTGCGCGTTCGATGATTTGTTCCACGTCTTCGAGAGGCAGTCGGTCCGGCTCATCGGCGCGGGAATAGCCTGAAGGAAGGGAGGCGAGTAGGAGGACCGTTGCAAGCAGGCAGTGCCGGCGGGAGAAAAGCGGAGCCAGGGAATCCCGGCTCCGTTGTAATCTCAGATGTTGGTGCAAGACAGGTCGCTGTCATGGAGTGCAGTTTTTACTGCGCTCAGCATCGATTCCGGCGTAGACGCAGAGAAGATGGTCTCCTCTCTTGTCACTACACCGAATTCAGACACGCGGTTGACGGGGCAGCCGAGCAGGCCGGCGAATGCTCCGAGCTTTTCGCCTCTACCGGCAGCCATCTCTTGCTGCAAGCTTTTGTAGTTTACCTGGACGAAAATCTCCTGCTGGCGGATCTTCGCATCTGCTGAAGATGAGCCGCCCGTGCAGTTTGATGTTCCCGAAGTAATGGCAAAAGTCTGATTGCCATAGATGCCGTTTGTCGTGGCCGCGAAGATCTGGATGATTCCCGGCTTATCGCCGAGGAGGAGCGAACCAAATCCGCAACCCGCCATTCCGTAACCCGGAGCCCACGCCGGTTTTTCTTCAGCTGAAATCGCTGACAGAGAGAGTGCCGCAAGAGTGAATACAATTAGTTGTTTTTTCATTATCTTCGCTCCTTAGATCGCGCACGCGCCGGCCAATTCCGGATCTTTTTGAACAGCAGATTTTACACTGGAAAGCAGAACCGAGGGAGTCACACCTTCCTGGCTGAAAATCGCTTCATAGTTCTTGCGTGTTAATGAACCAAAGGCGCCTGCTTTGTCAGCAGGGCAGCCCAGCAGATGGGAGAATGCATTCAGCTTTTCGCCTTTGCCTGCTGCCATTTCCTGATTCAATCCTTTGAAGTTTACGGAAACGAAAACTTCCTGTTGCATTTGAAGGTAGGCTGCGCTGTCGTCCGTACAGTTGGACGTGCCGCTGGTGATTCCGAACGTCTGAATCCCGGTACCGTTCAGCGTGGCTGCAAGTATCTGGTTAACCTTACCGTTATCCGCTCCCAGCAGGATAGAACCC
>CAZUJO010000553.1:0-2312 GCA_964619995.1 uncultured Leptospiraceae bacterium | reverse complement strand
AATCCGTTCGAAGGCTTTGAAGCCGGACTCCGCGCTTACGAGACGCTTGACTTCCGCGCGCATCCTGGCGAGCGCCGCTTCGTCCCTGCTCAAGTCTTCGAGGGTTCTGTTTCCGAATGATTCAGCGCGCGGCACGACAAGGGCTGCAAGGTACTTCTGGTCCTGACCGATGACCATGCACGATTGCACAAGAGGGGACTGCGCAATCCTGTTCTCGATCGGCACGGGTTCAACATTCTCTCCCCCGAGCAGCACAATCGTTTCTTTGGAGCGGCCGACGATCTTCAAGCAGCTGTTCCACGTCATCATTCCGAGATCTCCTGTGTTCATCCAGCCGTCTTTGAGCACGCGGCCTGTGGCTTCCGGGTCTTTGTAGTAGCCTTTCATCACCTGCGGTCCCCTCACATGAATCTCGCCTTTCGCATACGTTAAGCGGCGTTGACCGGGCTCTGTGGAATATACAATCGAACCATCACCGCCGACCAGGCGGAGTTCCGTGTCCGGGTAAAGATGGCCCACCGTTCCAGGCACGAGAGCGTCGAAGCTCCGCACCGCAATGACCGGAGAAGTTTCCGTCATTCCGTAGCCCTCGAGGACCGGAATGCCGATTGAATTGAAGAACTCGTCCACATGCAGGGGAAGAGCTCCGCCGCCCGAACAGGAACCGCGCAGCTTGCCGCCGGTTGCCTTTCTGATCTTGCGAAGAACGAGGAAATCGAGAATCACGGCCGGCCCGGCAAGCAGCACCGCGATCAAGAGCGCGCGGATGTTTTCAAGGGATCGTCCCAGAAATCCTTCCTTTCTTTGCAGCGTGTTTCCGCGCAGCCGGCGAAGGCTTGCGCGAAATGATCCAGCAATCCAGGAGGCTGCGCGAAATAGAAACCGCGAGAAGCCGGAGGCCTTGCTGACATTCCCCTGTATGGATTGATACAGACTCTCCCAGAGCCGCGGGGCCGATGCCATGAACGTCGGCCGGACAAGAGAAAAGTCCTGCCGCAGCGTCCGCACGCTTGAATAGTAAGTGCAGCATCCATTTGCGATTGCGATCAATTCGAAGATGCGTTCAAAGATATGCCAGACAGGCAGGATCGAAAGAATGCGGTCGCCCGGTCCAATGCGGATCGGAACTCTTCGCATTTGCGAAAGCAGATTTGCGTGCGTGAGCATAACTCCTTTGGGGGTTCCGGTCGTGCCGGAAGTATAGATCAGCGTATAGAGATCGGAAGGCGAAATTGTAGAAACAGCGCGTTCGACTGCGCGCGAGCCGCTCGATCGCCGCGCCTGGCCGTCCCGGATCAGATCTTCGAAGAAGCAGACGGCCGGCATGCCTGGCGCAGCGGCTCGACGCTTGCCGTTGTCCGGTTTTTCAAAGAGCACGATTGCCAGAAGATTGCCCAGCGCCTGCGGAATCGCCAGCACCCGCTCCAGGAGCGCTGTGGACTCAACGAAGAGAATCTTCATATCTGAATGAGGAACGATATGCGCAATGTCCTGATCTGTAACGTCAGAGGCACGAGGAACATCAGCGGCGCCCGCAAGCGTGACGGCGATGCTTGTCGTCATCCACTCTTCGCGGTTGTCGCTGAAGATGCCCGCATGATCGCGCGGGTTCAGACCCATTGCGATCAGAGCTTCTGCGAGGCTTATGCTGCGCGCGTGCAGCTCCGCGAATGAGATGCTGTGGAAGTCCGCTCCCTTGCGTGTTGCAAACGCCGGCTGTATGGCGTATTCCCCCGCGGCTTCCTGAAACAGCTCTGCCATGTTTCGAGCCCTTTCTACGGGACTCTTTTGTGAAATGCTCATTTTTTCCTCCGGATCAGAGGATAGCACAGAACCCGGTGTGGATCGACGCATCGGATAATCTGCGCCGCATGCAGGCGTGTCAGATCATGATTCGCGCCGCGGATGCACGGCGCCGGGAGCGGCGAGGTTCTGACGCGCGAGAAACTCAGTCGGCGTTTCGCCCGTTATCGAACGAAAGGCGCGGTTGAAGGAGGATTTCGAATTGAATCCGGCCGCATGGCATATGGAAAGCAGCGAACGACCCGGTTCGCGCAGCATCAAATCGCAGGCTTCCTGAACGCGGTACTGATTGATGTAGGTTGTGAAACTGCGGCCCAGCCTCTCGTTTAGAATCTGCGAAAGCTGATGGGGGGTGACTTCGATTTCCTGCGCGAGCCCGGCAAGGGTCAGATCTTCGTCCGAGAAAGCCTTCTCTTCGCGCATGAGGCGTTCGAGTTCGGCAATCACTGCATCGACGTCGAGACCTCGCAGGCGTGTTTTCTCGTATCGTTTTCGCGATAGTTCGGCGC
>CAZUJO010000552.1:0-2313 GCA_964619995.1 uncultured Leptospiraceae bacterium | reverse complement strand
GTCTTGAAACCGGCTCCTATACGCCGGATATAACGTCATGCGACATTGATCGGGCCGTATCCGGGGCTGCGGCCGGCTGCGCGCCTCTGGCAGAACGATACGGAATTGAAGTTGCTGCGCGCACAGGCGGAGGGACCGTTCTGGCAGACGCCCGTCTGATGCAGACCATACTGGAACATCTCATTGAAAACGGAATTCTGCACAATCGCAAGGGTGGAAGAGTATGGATCGAAACCAGGGAAGCGGACCACGAGATTGAGATACTGGTTAACGACAACGGTCCCGGGATACCGAATCACATTCTCCCGCTGCTTTTTCAAAAGTTCCTCCGCGGCGATAACAGCAGCACCTACTCTGTGCCGGGTACGGGCACTGGTCTCGCGCTCGCGGCGATCGCAGCGGAAAGAATGCAGGGAAGGCTCAGTATTGCGCATACGGACTCAAGCGGAACGACGTTTTCGCTGGTTCTTCCGAAAGAGAGGTCGCATGCTTATGCGTAGGTGGCCCGCCGTGTTGCTGTTGTCGCTTCTCGCAGCATGCGGAAGCGAAAGCGACGTCATTTCCTTGAGCGGAAAGTGGAGAGTCAATCCGGTCGACCGGCCGGAGCACCGAAATCCCGAAATCGCGGATTCTGAATGGGCGGTCGCTGAGGTGCCCGGAGCTTGGCGAGGGCGCGATCAGAACTATGACATTGTCTGGTACAGGCGGAGTTTTGTATTACCCGAAGGCTACTCGCGCTTCGGCCGGGCTCTGACGCTGCAGGTGAACGACGCAGACGAAACGTTTCTCAATGGAACCCTGATTGGAGCCACGGGAAGCATTGAGGACCGCAATCAACACGCATACGGGCTGCGACGCGTGTATCCGCTTCCCCCCGAACTTCTCCAGTCCGGCAAAAACGTACTGGCCGTGCGCGTGCGGGGCTGGTCAGCCTCGCAATCCGGCATCCAGGACATGGACGTAACCATCCGCAGCTGGCAGGCCGCCGAACGATCGCGCGCGGCAGCAGAACTTCGCACTCTTTGCTTCTCCGCCATCTACCTTGCCTGTGGAATTTACTTCGCTCTATTCTTTCTGCGCCTTCCCGTCGTCCGTCCAAACGCCTTCTTCGCGGTATTCTGTTTTGTTCTGGCGGATTATATATTTTCCTCCACGCCCTTTGCCATTGAGACGTTCGGATTTCTCGCAGCAAAGCGGATGGAATACATTGCGCTGTTCATTCTTCCCGTTTCGTTCGTGGCTTTGTGCCGGTCTATGTTTCAGGCCAAACCAAACCGATGGATGATTGTCTATTACGGTTTGCTGCTTTCTTTTCTGCGGACTCCGCTGCTTTCAAACGATCCTGCCGTATGGAACGCGTCTCTTGAGTTGTGGTACGCAATCCTGGTCCCCACGGTCGTTTTCATCCTGATCCATCTTTGATGGACTTCGCGAATTCAGAAAGAGCACCATCCCATGTTTGCCGGCGCGGTCGTGCTAATCGGAGTCGTAGTGCACGACATACTCACCGAACGCCAGGTCATCACTCAGGGCCGCTGCGCCGATTTTGGGGCTCTGGCGTTCGTGATCAGCGTGGCGGCTTCGCTCGTTCAATCGTTTGCCAGAATGCAGCAGGAGTCGGAGAACACAACCGCGCGTCTGACAGGAATGGACAGCCTGAAAGAACGGCTTCTTTCGAACGTCACGGGATTGCTTGCGGCTCCCGCCGCGGCCGTTCGCAGCACTGCATCCCGGCTCGCCGAAAAAACGAGCCTCGCGCTTCCAGACTACGCGGAATTGTCCCGTCAATCCTCGCAGATGAGTGAAACGTTAGACGCCGTTCTGATGCTTTCCCGGATTCAATCCGGTCATGAGGCGGCCGAAATGCGCGTGATGACCGCCTCAGAATTGCGCCGGGTGGCTCCTGATATCAACTGGCCCGATGCTGCGCGAATCCGAGGAACCGAGTCGCTCCTGCGCGCTCTTCTTCAGGCCGCCCGGGAGCCCGGGGTTCGGATCGCTTATGAACCCGGACGCGGACTTTCGATTCGTTCCAGCGCCGCGGCCGGCGCAGATTCGTTCGCGGCGCTGCGTGCGCAGTTGATCGGCGAACTTGTGGAGGCGTTCGGAGGCAGCATCCTGAAAACAGACGTGGTCCGTGTCGTGCGAATTCCCGAGGCGCCGACAGAACCGGGCTGGGCCTCGAGACTCGATGAACTGGGCCGAATGAAGGGCAGCGCTTTCCCCCGCATCGGTTTCTCGATCGTATTCCTTGCTTTCTTCCTGTTCCTGGGATACCCTGAACTTGCCGTCCTGCTGGGACTGCATCTGTGC
>CAZUJO010000551.1:0-2321 GCA_964619995.1 uncultured Leptospiraceae bacterium | reverse complement strand
GGCCAGAGCTACTTCGACGTTTTCGGCTGGTATGTCGGAATCGTAAAGAACGCCAGAGGCTATTGATCAGAGTTCTGAAAATCAGAATCTGATTTCTGTCGGGCCAGCAATTGCTGGCCCGATTTATTTATAGAGGAGAGTGTATGAACCGCAAAGTGATCATCATCGGAGCAATTGTAGCAATTCTTATTATTGGCGTGATCGTCATGCTGGTTCCAGGCTCATCCAACGGGCCGGGCAAACGACCGCCCGCTTTCTTTGAAATGTTCTCCCGTTCCGGGGGCGAGGGACAGGAATCAGTCGTGATGGCAGGCTCCTCAATCGATTACAACGATTTCGTTTCTAAGCTGAAATCGGGTGAAGTGAGTTTCGTATGGGAACTCTGGGCCATGCGCGCAAAGTGCGACGAGGCCATGTCCGCCGATCAGTGCGATGCGTCCATCCTTGCTTACATCGAGAAGCATTACAGCTCGCCTGAGAAAGAGAAGATGCTCAGTCTCTTCAAGAAATACTTCCAGTATGAAGCGGAAATGCGCGAAACCGATCTGGGCGGCGCACGGAATAATTTCAACGATCGCTACGACATCATCAAGAAGAAGCGGCGTGAGATTCTCGGCAAAGAAGACGCAGAATTGATGTTCGGAATGGAAGAAGCGCAGGTGGACTTTGCCGCCCTCGGCCAGCGTCAGATCAATGCATCGAAGAACCTCAGCGGAGACGAGCGCGTAAAACAGTATGACGCCCTGAAAAAGCAGACCTACGGCCAGTATTACGATGCAATTGTGAAGCGCGAAGACAAGTTTCAGAATTACTCCATTGAAATGTCCCTGCGCGAACAGGATCTCGCAAAGCTCTCAGATGCAGACCGGGCGCAGCGGGTAGCGGCGCTTCAGGAGCAGTACTTCGGCAAAGACGCTGCGGCCGCCATTGCGAAGGCTCAGGCCGAGTCAGCCGCCGAGCAGAAGAAGCTCGACGACTACGAAGCCAAACAGAAGGATTTTCTCGCTCAGAATGCATCTCTGCCGGAAGCAGAAAAGCAGGAGAAGCTCAAAGCTCTCCGCGTGCAGATGCTCGGAGAAGAAGAAGCGGCAGCCTACGAGCGCCGCAAGCAGTTTGAAGAAGCCGTCAGCAAGATCAAATGACGCGGTACGGCTCCGGTTCGCCGGGGCCGTGAAATACCATCTTCCTATTTCTGAAATGCCTCAAACGCCGGTTTCTCCATCCCAGGATGAAATCGGATGATGCACTGTGACTGCGGTGCACTGATCTTCTCCACGTGCTCGCGATAGTGAATGACGACGCCGGGCAGAATCGCTTCGCGCGCGACGATACGCACTTCCTTGTGGTTGTAACGGTTCTCTTTCAGGTTATGAAGGACTGCCTGCAGCTGCGCGCGGTGCGCCAGAGCTTCTTTGTACTCTCGGAATTTGACTCGGAGCTCCGCTTCTTTTTCCACCGACATCTTTGAGCGCATCCGTGCGACGTATGCGCGGATCGTTTCCATTTCATCCGCCCTTTTTTGAAAATCCCGTTCGACTGCTTCAAATTCGCGCGCAGCCTTATCATAGTAATGCTGGTTTCGAAAGTGCGCGCCGATTACGATGTGCGTGGGCGCCTGGTTACGGTTTCCAATTACGTCGGCGGCAATGGAACCGAACGCGTGGATTTCGCAGCTGCTGATTGTAGATCCGCGCGACTCGACGAAGATGTCGCCCAGGCAAAATACATGGCAGCCTATGAGCGACTTTTGCAGGCTCAGGTGTCCGTTGATTTCAAGATGCGTGTTCTCAACGTATACGGCCCTGAGGTTTCCTCCGACCTTGATGCGTCCTTCGCGCCGCGTATTGATTCCATTGTGGACTGTGAGCGATCCGCCGATCGTCATCTCGCCTGTTTCAATCAGACCTGCCACTTCCACGTCGCCGCCCGCGTGCACGACTGCTCCGCGCTCCGCGTTCCCTGTGATGTGCACATTCCCTTGATAGTCCACGTTCCCCGAAGAAAGGCCCAGGTTGCCGTTGATGGTCAGCACGGGGTTTATGGAGATCTTACCGTGATCGTACACGAGTATGCCAGCGGACGCTGCGATGTATTCGCCTTTTGTTTCGTCAAAACGGACATTCTCTCCCGCATCCAGCCGCGGCTCAGAAAAAGGGCGCGGCTTGATCTCTTCGCCGCGAATGTTCACTCCCGGTTTACCGGGAAATCCAGGGACCCTTCGCGCAAGCACCGCTCCGGCCTCCACGGCAGGAAAGCGGTTCACGTTTCGGAAATCTGCATGACCGTCTTCCTGTATCGCAACCGGCGGCGGGGTATGAATC
>CAZUJO010000550.1:0-2343 GCA_964619995.1 uncultured Leptospiraceae bacterium | reverse complement strand
CCGGCAGCGTCGCAAGACTGACGGGCGACGGCATGATTGTGAGCTTCGGAATTCCCGGCCCCGCACAGGATGCGGCATCCCGGGCGCTGGCCTGCGCGAAAAGCATGGCGGACTACTTTGATTCGATCCAGGAAATCGCCCGCAGCACAGGCCTGGACTCCCTTGGCTATGGAATCGGGATTGCTTCGGGCGCCGTTTTCGCGGGCAACATCGGCAATTTTCGCCGCATGGAATATGCGATTGCCGGTGACGCGCTCAGTCGCGCGTCACGCCTTGAATCTCTTACGAAGAAGCTTGGCACTCCCATCCTCGCAGATAAAAAAACCATGGAACGAGTATCGCGCGAAGAGCGCACCGTACCGCTCGGCGTCAGCATACGAGGCCACCGCACGACTCTCTATCCCATACTGCAGCTCAGAACTGGAAATAGATGAACGGCACAGCCTGGGGCACGGCAAAGTGCGCCGCAGCCAGGATGAACACCGCGCAGATCGCAGCGGATACGTAGAAAGGCAAGAGCGCATAACGTGCCCGGACGCGATAGATCCACGGCCGAGGAACCAGATGCAGCGCAAAGCCTGCAAGCAGGAACACTGCCTGCTCCCAGTGCAGATTCGGCGCATGCGTTTGCAGCTTTCCAATGCCCGAAAGCACAGCGCGGAATGTCTCCAGAGAATCCACGCGGAACATGATCCACCCGAAGATGACGATGTGCAGCGTGAGCAGAACGCGAAGCGCATTCAGGATGCGGTTTTCTGATTTCTGCGAAAGCCCCGTCCACCGCTCCACGGCAAGCCACGCGCCATGGTAGGCGCCCCAGATGACGAAATTCCAGCCGGCCCCGTGCCACAAACCGGCCACAGCCATCGTAATGAACAGGTTGAGCCCGGCGCGCGCGCGGCTTCCGCCGAGCGGAATGTAGAGGTAATCACGAAACCAGCTGCCGAGCGAGATATGCCAGCGGCGCCAGAAATCTGTGATTGAATCAGAAAGGTAAGGCCGGCGGAAATTCAACGTCAGGCGATATCCAAGAAGGCGCGCGCTTCCGAGCGCTATGTCCGTATATCCCGAGAAGTCCCCGTAAATCTGGAGCGCGTAGCCGTACACAGCCGCCAGGATCTCCAGAGACGTAAACATGCCGGGATTCTGATATACGCGGTCCACCATCTGGACGGCGATCCAGTCCGCGGCAAGCTTCTTCGTAAGACCTTTCATAATGAGGAAGATCCCTGTCTGAAACTGCCGGATGGTCGGAGAAAAATGCCGCAGATCGCTGCGCAGGCTCACAAGGAAATCGCGCGCCCGCACGATTGGCCCCGCAACCAGCTGCGGAAAGAAATTAACGAAGAACAGAAGACGAGGAAGACTTTTTTCTGCCGGCTCTCGACCGCGGTATACATCGATCGTGTAGGAAAGACTTTGAAACGTGTAGAAGGAGATTCCGACCGGCAGCACAAGCCCGAGCACGGGAAGCCGGCCGTGAAATCCAAGGAGGCCTCCGATCGATTCGGCATTCTCCGCAAAAAAGTTGTAATACTTAAAGAAAAAGAGAATCCCCAGGTTGCTCGCAAGCGAAAGGAAAAGATAGAATCCCGCCACGCGCCGATTCGCGCGTCCGCCTGCCTGGCTGCGGGATTCAATGCCGCGCGCAAGCAGATAGTCCACCGAAGCCGTCAGGATCAAAAGCCCCAGCGCCCAGATCCTCCACGATGCGTAGAAGTACATCGACGCAGCCATCAACACGTACATGCGCACCCGCAGGAATCGGCGCAGCATACCCGCGAGAATCAAGACACCCGAGAGAAACCACACATAGCGCACGGAGTGAAACAGAATCGTTTTTTCTGCATGAGGCTGATCGGCAGCCTGCGCAGAAGAGGCGCCTTCAAAAACCTCGCGATAAATCGCATCGGCCACAGCATCCCCGCCCGCGATGGACAGATGCATATAGTCCGACAGAAAGTAACCCTTTGCCGTGAACTCGCTGACATGATTCGGACCGAGCGCTCGCGCCGTATCCAGAAACGCAAAACCGAACTCACGCGCGATGCGGCGCTGCACTTCGCGCACCTGGCTCTGTGCAGGCACGGCCACCAGTCCGCCGGGACCGGATTTCACCCGGTCGAGAGGCCCGACAATCAGCACTGCGGTGGAAGGAAGAGCGGCGCGCAGACGCTTGTAGTACGCCCGCAAATCGCTCTCATAGACACTCTCAGAAAAGCCGTTGTAAAAGGTATCGATGGATGCAGATTCATTCAGGCCGAACTGAAAGATCGCCAGATCGGGGGCAGCTGCCTGCCAACCGCATGCAAAGTTGTCATCGGGAACCACGCGGTACCAGGC
>CAZUJO010000549.1:0-2354 GCA_964619995.1 uncultured Leptospiraceae bacterium | reverse complement strand
GCATCGTGGAAGCCCTTCGCGCAGCCGGATTTGATGCGCAGGCGGGGGACGAGTCAGCCGATCCCGGCGCCGCAAGGGAGGAAGGCTTTCAGTTTTACATTTCCGGTTATTATACGGCCCGCGCTTCGGATTCTTTGAGTCTGTACGGGCAGGTCTATAATCCCGCATCGGGAACTGTCATCGACGCGTACAACCAGCTTGATGTCTACGCGGAAGATCTGGGCGGCATACCGCTTGATCCCGGCGAAATGCGCACTTCGTCCGATGCCGCCATCGAACAGTTCTCGCGAAGGTTAGCAGAGAAGGTTCGCGCCAATCCAAACCGCAAAGAAAGAACAGAAAACATCGAAGAATACGTAGAACGATCCAGCATCGGCCGCGACATTTCTTTCCCCCTTGCGCGCGCGGACCTTCAGTCGCAGACGGCTGACGTATTCCAGTTCCTCGAAGAGCAGAATGTCGTCACCGCCACAAAAACAAAGACGAGCGTGCGCGAAGCCCCGGCGGCGATTTACGTGGTTACCGAGCAGCAGATTCGCGAACGGGGTTACCGGGTCCTCACAGACGCGCTCTCGGATCTTCCCGGTTTCAGCTTCATCCATGCCTACGGCGTCTGGCCCGATCTCATGTTTCAGCGCGGCATGGTCGTCAACAGCAACCAGCGCTCCCTTGCCTACATTGACGGCGTCCCCGATAACATCATTTCGGAAAACTCAATTCTCGCCGGAACGCTTCGCTTCCCTTTGCAAAATGTGGAGCGCATTGAAGTCATCAATGGACCGGCATCCTCCCTCTACGGCGCAAACGCGTTTAACGGTATCATCAACGTCATCACAAAGGACGGGGCCGAGCATCCCGGCCATGAAGTCACGGCCATGTACGGCGCCTGGGAACCGAACGGACGCAATCCCGGGTACGCAGGAACCATCACAAGCCGCAATGTGATCAAGAAAGACGAAGATGTGATGTCTTACTCTGCCTCCGCATACTACTTTCAAACGGCCGGCCCCTACTTCGGCGATCAGCGTCATCTCGATAAGCCGAACGCCAATCCGAACGATGCGCAGTATGCGCTTGAGTCAAAAGCCTGCGGCGGAGTCTGCAATGCGGATTCCACTTCCGTAGGCTACTACTGGTCTCCGCGGTTCAACATAGCCAACGTCGACACATACAACATCACCGGCAAGGTCGCCTACAATGGCTTTCGATTTGAAACGGTCAACTGGCAGTATATCGGCGGCACCGGAACGTTTCAGAACGGAACACGCAGACTCGACTACCGGGACCGCGGACTGGAAAGCGACTCCTGGGACGAACGAAACAATCTCAGACGCGTCGGGATTCTCCTGGGCAACTCCTCTCCGGCCGGGCAGCGGGGCGCCGAATGGAACTTTCGCAACAATTCCGTCGACTCTGGATACTTATGGAATATCAACAATACGATGAGCCTGGATTCGGAAATCGTCGTGAGATCCACGAACCTCCTGAACACCAGCCAGGAACAGCTCTACAAATCGCCGGGACCCTATGCCTACTACCGGCCGGATGCAGTGTCATCGAATCCACGCAGCCGCCTCGACTACAGCGACGAGCTCAAGGAGCGCTTTCAATACACGTTTTCTAAGAAGCTCTCGGCCACAGCAGGCGAAGAGATCCAGTACAACGTGGTGCCGCGCGGATACAACTCCGACGTGAGTGTCAAGTCAACCAACTACGGATCCTACATTCAGATGCTCTATCAGCCGGCAGGATTTCTGTCTCTGACCGCTGGATTCCGCTACGACAGCAACACGTTATACGGCAACGCTTCCAATCCGCGCTTGAGCGCGGTCATCAAACCCACCGAAAACCTGACGATCAAGCTGCTTTATGGAACAGGTTTCCGCCCGCCGAGCGGATGGGAACTTTTCAGCCAGACATCGACCCGGAAAGAGAACGTGAACCTGGCCCCTGAATGGATGAAATCGTATGAAACAGGCCTCGGCTACCGCCTGCTCAAGAAATACTATCTTACCTTCAACGCATTCTACACAACCATCCGCCAGATCATCCAGGAAGTGCGCACAGACGATTCAACACCGGATCCCTCCACCGGACTCAAACCCGCCGGCGGAGTGTGGACGCAGAACCAGAACGCCGGCGATGCGAAGATCACCGGCTTCGAATCCTCAGCGGACGTGCCGATTGGCGGCAGCTTCAACTTCAATATCTACTATGACCACAAGGAAGGGAAATTCAAAAACCGTTATGATGTTACTATTCTCATCAATGGTTTGCCCTTGGTTCAAATAGAATTAAAGCGCAGGGGATTAGAACTCAAAGAAGCATTCAATCAAATCAACCGTTATCAACGT
>CAZUJO010000548.1:0-2357 GCA_964619995.1 uncultured Leptospiraceae bacterium | reverse complement strand
CTGAAACTGGGCGTGAACGCTCCAGGCGGAACCGGTCTTCTCGAAAAGTATCTTCCAGAGAAAGTTGCTTCCACGCTGGGTGTGCCCCAGGAAGCGCTCGAGCGCATTGCAAAAGAACTGTCGGAAAACCGCGGTTCAAGCCTCGTCGTCGGCGGTTCCCCGCTCGCAGCGACCGGCAGCAACGCTTCTCTCGCAATCGCCGTGAATCTGCTGAACTCTATGCTCGGCAATGACGGCAAGACCGTCGACCACGGTGCGCCTCTCCTGCTCGATCCGGGCGCAAGCGACCGCGAAATCCAGGACCTGATCGGCCAGATGAATTCCGGCAAGGTTAAGTCTGTGATCGTCGTGGGCGCAAACCCCGTGTATCACCTGCCGGAATCCTACAAGTTTGCCGATGCACTGAAGAAAGTCGCATTCACTGCTGCGATCTCAGACCGCATCGATGAAACTGCGAAACTCACACAGGCAGTGCTTCCAGTGAATCACTACCTCGAGAGCTGGGGCGATGCGGAGCTCGTCGGCGGCATCTACTCCATCCAGCAGCCGGTCATCCGTCCGCTCTATCAAACGCGCTCTTTCGAGGACTACCTGATCGCAATCGCAGGCGGCTCCATCAAAGGCGCCCCGTCGTTCCATCAGTATCTGAAATCGCAGTGGGAATCCCGCGCACGCGGAGACTTCCGCAAATTCTGGCAGTCCACTCTGCAGACCGGCTACTTCGCTCCGAATGGAAACGATCTTGGCCGCGACCGCGGCGCACGCGGATTTACAGCGGGCGCGCTTTCGCAGATCACCCTTCCGGAAAAAGCGTCCGGCATGATGCTGGGTCTGTTCTACAATGTGCAGGTTCTCGACGGAACCGGCGCGAACAACGCCTATCGTCAGGAACTTCCGGATCCAGTTACCAAAGTGGTCTGGGAAAACTACGTAGCGATTCTTCCGTCTACGGCCCGTAAGCTGAAACTCAAGCAGGGCGCGGTCGTAAATGTGAAGACTGCGAAGGGATCGCTTGAACTTCCGGTTCACCTCCAGCCCGGTCTTCATCCAGATGCAGCGTTCATCGCGCTTGGTTACGGCCGCACGGACGCAGGTCTGACCGGCAACGGCCAGGGCAAAAACGCAATCGCGCTGGTTTCTCCGGGTTCTGACTCCATCGCTTACAGCGGACTGAAAGTGGAGCTCGAAGCTACGGGCGACCGCTACAAGCTGCCGAACACGCAGTCTGTATACCGCAACGGCTTCAACACAGAAGACAAAGCGTTCTTCGCACCGGAAGGACTGCCTGGCGTGCCCATGGCAGGATCGAGCCAGAACGGCCGCCCGATCATTCGCGAAGCGACCCTCAAGGAATACATCGAGAAGCCAGGCGAATTCAAGCCGGAAGGAATTGAATATCCTGGCCGCGATAAGAAAGAAGAATCCGCCCGCCTGATGAAGGAATGGGCGTATAACGGCACCAAGTGGAACATGGCGATCGATCTGACCGCATGCACCGGCTGCGGCGCATGCGTCACGAGCTGCAACACCGAGAACAACATTCCAATGGTTGGTCCGGAAGAAGTGGCTCGCGGCCGCGAAATGCACTGGCTGCGAATTGATCGTTACTACTCCGGAAGCGAAGAATCCCCGGAAGTAGCGCATCAGCCAATGATGTGCCAGCATTGCGACAGCGCACCGTGCGAAAACGTCTGCCCGGTTGCCGCAACCACGCACTCGGAAGAAGGTCTGAACACCATGACCTACAACCGCTGCATTGGAACCCGCTACTGCTCGAACAACTGTCCTTACAAAGTACGTCGATTCAACTGGTTTGAAAACTGGATCTGGCTCGAAGGCGTTCGCCGCCATCTGAGAGATCCGCAGCAACTGGCTCTGAATCCGGACGTAACCGTGCGCTCGCGCGGCGTTATGGAGAAGTGTACCTTCTGCATCCAGCGCATCAGCGCAGCCCGTCAAGAATCCCGCGCGCGCGGAGAGAAGAGAATTCCGGACGGCATGGTCATTACAGCCTGCCAGGAAGTCTGCCCGACTCGCGCCATTTCTTTCGGAGACAAGAACGATCCGAACAGCGAAATCGCAAAACACCTCGCGGACAAACGCGGCTACAAGGTGCTCGATTTCATCGGCGTAGGTCCTTCGATTACTTATCTGGCAAAAATCAGGAACAAGGCTTGATATGGCGACGCTAACGAAAGAAGATTTAGAGTATTTGCACCCTGAGTTAGTTCAGGGCGGCAAAACATACGCAAACGCAAACGAGGACATCACCCGTCCCGTTGAATCTTTCCCAACGAAGCTCTGGAACATTGCGTTCGGAGTTTCGCTCTGCGTGTTTCTGCTGTATCTAACGGAAG
>CAZUJO010000547.1:0-2357 GCA_964619995.1 uncultured Leptospiraceae bacterium | reverse complement strand
GCATTGCAGATGGGCTGCAACCTGGTGCGCTTCCGAATACAGATGGAGGTTACTTCTTCAAAATGACCCAGATTGCATGAATGATGCCCGGCACATAACCGAACAGCGTCAGAACAATGTTCAGCCAGAAATGAAACCCAATTCCTACCTGCAAAAAGACTCCCAGCGGCGGCAGTATGATAGCTGCGATGATACGAACGATGTCCATTTTGTTCTCCTATTTTGTAACGTTAAAATTCGTTGAGTACTCTGAAGTATTGCCGTCTTCGTCGTGCACGTAGATCGTGATCTTCCACGGGCCGATGAACTTGTCGTCGTGCTCCTGCGGAGTCATCCAGAAATAAACGAAATCCCAGTTATCCTCCGTTGTCAGGTCAACATTGATGGGTTTGTTCTTTCTGGTGTTGTCCTGGAGTTCGAAACGGGCGTTGATGGTGTAAACGCCTGGCTTGAGGATGTTGCAGAAGATATTAATCTTGTCCGCGGCGCGGAATTGTTTTTTGCATCCCGAAGGTTTGCCTTCGTTTTGATCTACGTTGAGGCATGCCTTCGGAGGCGAAAGGATTTCGTCCGCGAAAAGCGCCGAACTTGATGAGAAAAGGACCAGAGCGATCAGCAGCCGTTTCATAATGTCTCCGCGCTTGAGACTTTCGTACGCCTCGCAAAGTTCAACGAAAAAAAGCAACGGAGGCGAAAACGGCCGGCGTTTAGAAAACGTCGATCTTGATCGCTTCGTTTGGACAGACGTGCACGCAGAGCCCGCAGCCGGTGCATGATTTCTGCACATCCGGGAGTTTATCTTTGCCGAACACGATGGCGCCCTTCACCGGGCATTCTTTCTGACAGATCTTGCATTCCGGTGCCTTCTTCCCGGCCGGAAGTTTAGGCCGCCGCGATTCATGATTCCTGCACAGTGTTTCTGTGACGACGGCGATTCCAATTCGTGGGTTCTGATTCTTTCTCAGCTTCTTGAGCGCGCCAGTTTCACACGCCTCAATGCAGGGCATGTCTTTGCACAGGCGGCATGCGTTCAGGTTTGGATCGAGCAACGGACCGCTGCGGGGACCCATCTGAAAAAGAACCCCGTAAGGGCAGGCGACAATGCAGTCGGCGCAACGTGTGCATGCCTTGTAGAATTTGTCCCGGTCTTTCAGCGCCCCGGGGGGCCGCGCCAGCTTTCGCGGGGCCGGAGGCGGAGGCATCGGCTGTGCCGGCGCAGGAGCCTCAAAGGCCTTCGGCGCAAGCAGGTTGGACAATGCGAGCAGCTGGCGGTCGAGCGCGTTGCCGACGGGGGTCTTCATGACCTCCCGCGCGACTTCTCGCATCCCTTCGCTCAGGAACTTACGTCGATCCATCTGTGCCCGGTTTGGCGGGATCGTCTGGAGGCAGATTGCCCTGCGGGGTCAGCTTGTCGACGAGCCCCGGCAGGATTTGACCCAGGAATTTGGAGGCATTCTCCGGAGAAACGCCGGCCTTCTGCGCCAGCGCCTGGAGCTGTTCGCTTCCGAGGACGTGTTTGATCTGGTCGGGCGAAATCAGCTTGTTTTCGCCGGTTCCGACCCAGGATTCGGCCAGGTCTCCGAGTCCCTTCGTTTTCAGGTCCTGAACGATCCCGCCGACTCCCTTCTTTTGAAGAATGTCGATCACGCCGCCGACCAGGTTTGCGTTTCCTTCTTTTCCGGCCACTTCGTTGGCGGCGGAAATCACCTTATCCAAAAATCCCATACCAGCCTTGTGAAGCGGCCGCCCTGCTTTGCAATCCAATTTCGCCGCCCGTTCGGCATCCGAAAAGGGTGAACGATTTTAGAAATCCTCCGAATATAGAATATGCAGGTACTGGAAGCTCCGACCCGAAAGAAACGCTCTCCCGCCAAAGCGCGCGATCCATTCCATCCCCCTCTCTTTGAGGCGAGGCCGGGGCAGGTGCGTCTCGTGCCATGCAATGCGTGCGGCGGCATGGACTTCAAGCCTCTCTTTCAGAAGGAATCATCGTTGCGCGAAGTGTTCCAGGTCGTGCGATGCAAATGCGGGCTCGTGCAGGTGAATCCTCAGCCCGATCTGGCAGCCGTCCTGCCCTACTACCAGGAGCAGTATTTTCAGAAGCGCACCGACCGCGGTTACGATAACTATTTCTCAGATGAGTTGAAGGCTGAGATTCGCCGCGTCTTTACACTGAATTTGACCGATCTGGATTTCTTCAACTACGAGAAACAGGTGTTTGCTGAACGTCATCCGCGCGCGCTCGATGCGGGCTGTGCTGCCGGATATTTCGTTGAGTATCTGGCCGAACGAGGCTGGAACTCCGAAGGAATCGAGCTTTCGAGCGCTGCCGCAAAACCAGGAAAGGCGCGCGGCCT
>CAZUJO010000546.1:0-2361 GCA_964619995.1 uncultured Leptospiraceae bacterium | reverse complement strand
CGGTCAAAATTCCGGATTCCTTGTCGGCCAGCCGTTCAAGCAAACCGGCCGGGGCAGACGGCGCGACCTTGGTTTGATAGTAGACTGGCCTGCGCCCTTCCATGAGGTACAGCGAAGCAATATCGAGGGAAGGAAATCGCCGGAACAACTCGACAGTCACTTGATCAAAAACGTCTTCCAGTTTGTCATTGCCGTGAACCTGTCGGACAAATTTGTTCAGGGCATTGATTTCATCATTGGCCTGCTGGATCTTGATCCGTTGGTCAGCAAGCACCCGCTTGTCCCTGCGGGTCTGGCGAAGCAATCGACCCATTTCCGCTGCGGCGTCAATCTGACGTTCCGAGATTCGCCCGGCCAATACGGTCAGAAAGGCGAGAAACACAAGTGACAGCAGGTCCTGGATAAGGTGCAACGGGAGAGAAAACAGCGCGTTCGCCGCCCATTGCAGGGCGAGGTAAAATACGGCGAACACAACGTTCGTTTGAACATAATCGCGGCTCTTCATGGTTCCGATGGAAGCAAAGATGCCAACGGAATGCACGGTGAAGCTGGCGAGCGCGAATCCGGGCCCTGCCATTGCATAGGCGGCAAACAGCAAAGAGTGAAGCGTAGCCGCGAAGCGCACATAATTCCTGGAGAACTTATCAATGGAGATCTTTCCGTAAATAACCTGGTAAAGAAGGATCCCCGTGCTGAAGATGGGGAAAACGGGAACCGGAAAAAAGATCCAAACGGGAACACGGACGGAAGCGAAGCCCGCATACCATAAGGTCAGATAGAGAAGAAACAAAGTGCCAAACGTTGCCAGGTGCGTCAGGCTGGCAGGGTGCGTGAGCATCTTTTGCCACCTTGGGCCGGCACCGGTTTCCTGCATGGTGCCTCCATGGCCTCCGCGGACCTGAGCGGCAAGGTATTTTCGGCGGACTGCCGCTGAGCAAATTCGCCTTACCAGGTGTATTTCTGGACGATCGTGCCTGCCAGTGACCCCTCAACGCACCATTGTCATGGAAGCGTTTTCTGCTCAGAACCCTGCACGGTTTTCCTCGCGCCCAGCAGAAATGTTTCCATGCGGCCCTTGCCCTTGATTTCAATTTCACCGCGAGGAGTGAATTCGAAAAAGTCATTGAGTGCGGTCTTTACTGCTTCGGTCACCTGAATGCCGCCGGAAATTCCTGATGATTCCATTCGACTGGCAACGTTCACTGTATCTCCCCAGAGATCGTACGCGAATTTACGCAAACCAATCACGCCTGCGGCGACCGGACCGCAGTGAATCCCAATGCGCAATTTCAAGTCCAGGCCGTGTCGAGCAGTCAAAATAGAAACTTCCGACTGCATTTGCACCGCTAATTCGGCCACAGCAATCACGTGGTCCTCTCGCGGTTCCGGGAGACCCCCGGCCACCAGGTAAGAGTCTCCGATGGTCTTTATTTTTTCCAGATGATGTTGATCCACAAGGCGATCGAATGAGGAGAATATTTCGTTTAGCAAGCCGACGAGAGACTCTGGCGATCGAGATGCAGACATCTGAGTAAACCCGACCAGATCTGCGAACAATACGGACGCAGATGGAAATGCATCGGCAATCGTCCCGGAAGAAATCTTCAGCCTCTCAACAATTTGCGCAGGCATCACGTTCAGCAGGAGTGTGTCCGAGCGGGCGCGCTCACGTTCCAGTGCCTCCTCCGAACGCCGAAGCACAACTTGATTGTAGTACATAAATGCGATAATGAACAGAGTCAGATTCACGAGCACAATCAGCGCTCCCGCTCGCTGCTGTTCAGGCGCTGCATGAACAGGCGGGTCATAACCTTGAAGTCCGGCCTGCAGCGCCACCATCACGGTTGCCGCAGCCAGTACGATTCCGTATCGATACCGGTCTTCCCATGGCGGATACTGGAAATAAGCGGACATGATAACGAGCAGAATGAAGAGATGTGTGCCGCCCTCAATGCCCAGCAAGAATGCAGTACCGGACATTTGAGCCAGGGAAAACAGGTTTGAATAAATGCGTGCGGCAAGCCGGCAATTCCAATAGTTCAAAAGCAGTACAACGGTCAGTCCTGCTATGCTTACCAAAAATACGCTGCTGAGTGCCCAGGCGTTTTCCGGTAATGTCACAAACATTGCCGGAATGTTCAGTGCGCTTACACCGATTGCAATCAGGGCAAGCGTGTTGTTTAGTTTGATAAAACGGTGCTCGCGAGGATCCACGCCGGGAACAATTCCCGTATGTATCAGGGTCGTCATGAATCTACGCATGCACAGCATCGCGGACGAAAATATTTGCGCGAATAATAACCAATGATGACGCCTCTGTCTCAGATATCAAAAACCAGTCGTGCACGTGCATGCAAGAAG
>CAZUJO010000545.1:0-2362 GCA_964619995.1 uncultured Leptospiraceae bacterium | reverse complement strand
CTTCCTGGGCTTTCGGGGACCGTCCCGCAAATCTGGCCGATTGCTATGAGTTTTGAACTGCGAATTCTTGAGCCCGCAATGAAAGCAGACATCGCACGAATGGCGGATGACGTGTCGATCTTCGAAAATGTCCGCGATCGATTTCCGAGTCCTTACACCGAGGCCGATGCCGAAAAGTTCATTTCAATGTCGATGTCATCGGATCCTCGCAACGAGTTTGCCGTTTTCTCTGACGGCCTGTTTGCCGGCATGTGCGGCATGATTCCCGGCGAGGACGTGTACCGGCTCAGCGCTGAAGTCGGATACTGGATTGGAAAACCGTTCCGCGGCCGCGGTCTTGCCACGCTTGCCATGAAAGAACTCGCCCGCATTGCATTCGATCGAGGCTTTGTTCGTCTTTACGCAGGCGTGTATGAGTGGAATCCCGCATCCATGCGGGTGCTTGAAAAGGCAGGCTTTGTGCGTGAGTCGGTGCAGAGGAAGGCGATTTTCAAGAACGGCCGCATCGCAGATCAGACAATCTTCGTGCGTCTGAAATCGTAAGCGCACGGGTCTTCGTCTAATCATGCAGATGAAACGATTTACCTGTGTCTCGGCTTTCGCTTTTTCTGTGATGTCACTGCCCGCGCAGTCCTTCCGCGTGCCGCCCACCGGCCAGAACCGGTGTTACGATGCGAATCAGGAAATCAAATGCCCCGACCGGGGACAGGCGTTCTTCGGTCAGGACGCGCAGAATGCGGCAGCGCAGCCGGCGCTGGTGGACAATGGCGACGGAACGGTCTCAGATCGCATAACGGGCCTTATGTGGACTAAGTCCGTCTCCGATCGCCTGAGCTGGACGGATGCGCGTGATCAGGCGTCCTCGATTCGCGCGGGCGGGCATGCCGATTGGCGGCTGCCTTCGATTAAGGAATTGTATACGATCATTGACTTTCGCGGCGACTTCTCACCGCGGAATCCCGGCGCGTCTGTTCCGTTCATTGATGCAAAGGTGTTTGATTTCCAGTTCCGCGCCGCTTCCGAGGGCCGCAGGTTTTTTGACGTGCAGATCTGGTCGTCGACGCGGTACGTGAGCACAACGATGCGCGGGGACGCTTCCATCTTTGGAGTGAATTTTGCGGACGGTCGAATCAAAGCATATCCAGAGTTTGATCCTCCTTCCCGCGGAACGGTTCCGAACCGGATGCTGGCTCGATATGTGCGCGGGCGGAATTATGGAAAGAGCGTGTTTCGAAAGATCGGAGACGGCACCGTTCTGGATGCATCTTCGCGTCTTCAGTGGCAGGAGAGCGACAACGGGAAGAAATACAACTGGCAGGAGGCTCTTGCATTCTGCTCGCGGCTCGATCTCGGCGGCAAGAGAGACTGGAGGCTGCCAAATGCTAAAGAACTACATACGATTGTAGATTATACGCGCGCTCCGGGGGCAGGCGGCCCCGCCGTCGATCCGGCCTTTGCGGTCACAGAAACGGAATCCTACTTCTGGACATCAACGACGGTCGTTGAAAACGGTCTGCCGATTCGCGCCGCTTACTTCGCCTTTGGACGAGCCATGGGCTGGATGCAGATGCCGCCGGGATTCGGCAGCTATCACTTCATAGATGTTCACGGCGCCGGCGCGCAGCGGGCCGACCTCAAAGACGGCGATCCTGCGGAGTTCCCGCACGGATTTGGGCCGCAGGGCGATGATGTGCGAACGCGCAACTTCGTTCGATGTGTGCGTACAGCCCGCTGAAAAATCATTGCCCGATCCTGTATGTGAATATCGTAAGCCGCATGGCATTGAGTCCGCGTCAATTCAAGCTGGTGCAGGCAGCCGCGGGAAGCCTTGAACAGCTCGGCATTCCTCGAGAAGAAGGAATCATTCTGGTTTCAGAAAGCATTCAGGCAGAGCTCCTGTCGCAGGGATTGACGATGGAGCAGCTCGATGCAAAGAGCAGGACAGAACGCTTCGCGTTCATTCGAACTCTGGCGGGCCGTCTCGAAAAAACAATTCGCTCCCGCGGGGTTTCTGGCGGGCAGATCCGCACAGCCATGGACGGATTCATGGAGTTGCTGCGGCAGTCATGGCAGGCCGAGTGACTCGATGCGGATGATCCGCGCTGCTAACGAAGAGTCGCCGCGAACCAGGTTCTGAACTCCATCGCACGCGCGCTCAATTCATCTTCTGCGGCGAAGAAGTCTGCCTGTCTCGTTACATCATAACTGCGGGAATAAGTGAAGAAATACGGAAGATATGCGACGGCAGGAAATTCTCCCATGATCCTGTCGGTCGCCTGAACGTTCAGATCACGGAGCATAGCGCCGATCACCCAGAACAGCTGCGCAAGCACGTTGCCCGGGAGGGCCCCCTGCTGTGAGG
>CAZUJO010000544.1:626-2370 GCA_964619995.1 uncultured Leptospiraceae bacterium | reverse complement strand
TCATAAGAGAGCGCAATGTACATCATCGGGCGGATGACAATTTGATCATCCACGACAACGGGACGCTACACGATGTTGTGCATTCCGAGAATGCCGCTCTGAGGCGGATTGAGAATCGGCGTGGAGAGCATGGATCCGTAGACTCCGCCGTTTGAGATTGTGAAGGTTCCGCCTTGAAGATCGTCGAGCGATATAGTGCTTTCCTTTACCTTTCCGGCCAGGCGCGCGATTTCCTTTTCCAGTTCCGCAAACGTCAGGAGATCTGCGTTCCGCACGATTGGAACGACGAGTCCCTTTGGACCGCCGACGGCCACGCCAACGTCATAGTAATTTTTGTAAACAATATCGGTTCCGCGGATTTCCGCGTTCACAGCCGGGAAGGCCTTCAGAGCTTCGATGCTCGCCTTCGTGAAGAAAGACATGAAACCCAGCGCGGTTCCGTGCTTTTCTTTGAAGGCATCTTTGTATTTTGAGCGCACTTCCATTACGCGCGCCATATCGACTTCGTTGAATGTGGTGAGGATCGCGGCTGTGTGCTGCGCCTGAACGAGTCTTTCTGCGATCTTCTTTCGAAGCTGCGTCATTGGCTGAACGGTTTCGCGGCCGGCAGCCGATACCGCACGCGTCTTGCCCGGAGGAACATCCGGCGTTGATCTTTCGAGATGATTGACTATGTCTTCCTTCCGAACCTGGCCGCGCACACCGGTTCCCTGAATGTTCGCCGGATTCACGCCTGCTTCGTCTGCGAGTCGTTTTGCTCCCGGGGGCACCGTCGTATTCGGCGCGCCTGCCGATGCGGTCTGCGCCGGAGCTACTGCTGCGGCCTGGGCCGGAGCCGGTGCGCCCGCGCCCGCTGCGCCTTCGCGCAGGGTTGCCAGAAGATCGCCTAACTTTACAATTTCGCCGGTATTCTTTACGATCGTCGCCATCACTCCGCTTGCGGGAGCGGGCACTTCCATCGTCACTTTGTCCGTTTCGAGTTCGACGAGGACATCCCCCGTGTTCACTGCATCACCAGGTTTCTTTCTCCAGCCGGCCACCGTTGCTTCGGATATGGATTCCCCCATGGGAGGAACTTTAATTTCGATGTCGGCCATTACTCAATCTCCCTTTGCCAGAGCCTGATCCAGGATCTCTTGCTGCTCTTTCTGATGCACTTTGAAATAACCTGTTGCGGGGCTCGGCGACGGCGAGCGGCCGATGTAAGACAGCTCGGAACCCTGCGCAATCTGCGACTGCAGACGCGGACTGATGTAGGTCCAGGCTCCCTGATTTCGCGGCTCTTCCTGAGCCCAGGCAAAATGCTTCGCCTTCGGATAGCGCTGGATCACCCCTGCGATTTCCTTTACCGGATACGGATACAATTCCTCTACGCGCACGAGGGCAACATGGGAAGCGCCCTGCTTCTTGCGCTCGGCGAGAAGCTCATAGTAGAGTTTGCCGCTGCAGAATACGATGCGTTTGACCTGGTCCGGCTGAATGGCCGGATCTGTTTCGTCGAGCACCGGATCAAACGATCCGGAAACAAGCTCCGAAACATCACTGGTCGCTTCCGGAAGACGCAGAAGCGACTTGGGGCTCATGATGATGAGCGGCTTGCGGTAATTGCGCAGCATCTGCCTGCGCATGATATGAAAGAACTGAGCCGGAGTTGTGCAGTTTGCGACAATGATGTTGTTCAGAGAGCACAATTGCAGATAACGTTCGAGTCTCGCGCTTGAATGTTCGGGTCCCTGGCCTTCGT
>CAZUJO010000544.1:0-616 GCA_964619995.1 uncultured Leptospiraceae bacterium | reverse complement strand
ATGACCAGTCCGCTCATGCGCGACCACTTCGCTTCGCAGCTGGAGATGAACTGATCGATGATGACCTGGGCGCCGTTGGCAAAGTCCCCGAACTGGGCTTCCCAGATCACGAGCGTGTGCGGATCTGCAAGCGAGTAGCCGAACTCAAATCCAAGCACGGCTTCTTCGGAAAGGAGACTGTTGAAGATCTGGAGATGGGCGCCTTTCTGCGCCGCCTGAGCCAGAGGCGTGTATTCTTCGTTGGTTTTTTAATCAAAAAGGACAGCAAGTCTGTGGCTGAACGTTCCGCGCTTTACGTCCTGGCCGGAAATCCGGATCGGAAACCCTTCGCGCAGAAGTGTTCCATACGCAAGGGCTTCTCCCATTCCCCAGTCGAGCCGACCGCCTTCGTTTACCATCGCACGGCGCTGATCGAGCAGCTTCTGGATCTTCGGATGAACGCTGAAGCCGGAGGGCGCGCGGGTCAGGATATCTGCAACTGCGCGGATCTCTTCCAGAGGAACTGCGGTTACAGGCTCTGCCGGATCGATGCGGGTGAAGCCGGACCATTTTCCCTGCAGCGTTTCGAATTGAACTTCGACGCCGCCGGCCTGAAAGCGATTGTATGCATCTTCAA
>CAZUJO010000543.1:0-2404 GCA_964619995.1 uncultured Leptospiraceae bacterium | reverse complement strand
GGTCAGCGCCAGTGTCAGCGATCTTGCGCCCTCGATAAATAGTCCCGAGGGCGGCCGCTCCGTCCGCGACGATCGGCAAATTATGCGCGCGGGCAATCCGAACGATCGGATCCATATCCGCCGCAATCCCGAGCACATGCACCGGCATAACCGCGGCTATGCGACGCCCGGTTGCCCTATGATACCTTTGACCATTTCTTTCCTCTGTTTCCCCGAGTGCGCGGGCCAGGGCCTCAGGATCCAGCGTCCACGTATCCGGATGCACGTCCAGAAGCCACGGCATTGCCCCGCAATGAGCAATTGCGTTTGCGCTTCCTATGAATGTGAAAGAAGGAAGAATGACAAGATCGTCGCGGCCGGCTCCTGCTGCGGTCAGCGCGGCATGGAGGCCCGTTGTGCCTGCGGACGTTGCCACTGCATGCTTGCCGCCGGAAAGTTCGCAAATCATCTCTTCAAACCGGTTCACAAACGGTCCGACCGAGGACACGAACGTGCTCGATATGCACTCCTGAAGGTACTTCGCCTCGTTCCCCGTCAGATCTGGAATCGCCAGCGGGATCATACAGCGCTCACTCCGGCAGAATCAAAAATATTCTCGCGGTACCATGCAAAGGTCCGGCGCACGCCCTCTTCTACGCCGACCTCGGGCGTAAAGCCCGTAACCTCAATCGTGCGTCTCATGTCCGGGCAGCGCCGCGCCGGCGATCCCGGCGCGCCTGGAGAGGACACAAGGTTCAACTTTCTTCCTGCAGCCGCAACAATGATCTTTGCGAGCTCGCCAATGGTAGTTTCTGTCGTCTGGTTGCCGATGTTAAACGTGCCGCCCACCGCGCCCTGAGAGAGAATCAGCCGCCGAATCAGCTCCACAGCGTCCGTGATAAAGCACATGGCGCGCGAATGGTCAGCCGACGCGACTTCAAGAGACTCGCCGTCCTTCCTGTCATACGCTTTGCGAAGCAGCTCGGGCACTACATGCGAAAGGCCCATACGAGGACCGTAGATGTTGTGAGGTCGAATGATGGTAAACGGAAGGCCGGAATGCTGGCACATGGCCTCGCCATAAATCTTCGAAAGCATGTAAGAAGTGCGGGGCTGGGCCAGGTCGGTGAGAGCAAGCGGAAAATCTTCCGGCGTCGGAAGCGGCATATTCAGATGAAGGAGCGAGCCGGCCATCACCTCCGAAGTGGAGGCGAAGAGAAAGGATTTCAGCGCCTTCTGGGTATGCGCAAATGCGATCGCACGGTCTGTCAGGAGAACATTGTCGCGCAGAACCGCGTACGGCCGCTCCAGTACATGCCGGACACCGATGATGGCTGCAAGGTGCACGACCGCATCGAAGTCTTCGGAAAATTCCCAGCTCTCCGTTAGAAGGTCGCGCTTAACAATTCGCACACCCTTCTGTTCAAGGGCGCGAAGAAAAGGATCCTGCACACCGCGTGCGAAATTGTCCACGATGGTGACCCCGTGTCCGGCATTTGCGCAGGCCTCCGCGAGGAAGCCTCCGATGAAACCGGCTCCGCCGGTGATTAGAATACGGCTCATTTAGATAGATCCTCTGCCGATAGATTCGACTCTGTGCCCGAGACCTGCGAGCGTTTCCAGTTGTGCGCGTGACAACACGTTGTTTGCGTCCAGAATCCTGGGCTTGTTTGATCCAATCCAGGAGGCAAAATCAATGGAAGCGTATTCACGATGACTGACCGCAAACACAATCGCATCAATGCCTTCGAGGGCCGGAAGATCGCGCAAGACAGGCACGTTCATTTCCGGCCATTCTCGAACGAGTGGATCGTGGTACAGCAGCGATGCGCCGGCGCCAATTGCTTCGCGCGCGAAGATTTCGGATGCCGAATAACGTGTATCGCCTACGTTCGGCCGGTAGCTGACTCCGAGCAAAAGAATCCGGCGTCCACTCAGGCTGCCGCCGAACATGTTCGACAGACGCCGCACACTGACCAATGGCATCTCGTTGTTGACCGCGACGGCGCGGCGCGAGAACGGGAAATCCAGATCGGGCCGGCGGAAGATAGAGGTTGCGGCAAAGCGCGCGAAGAGAGGATCTTTGGTAAGACAGTATCCTCCGACTCCGAAACCAGGCTGCCGGATATTGTTGTGCGTCGGACGCATTCGAATGGCATCGAGCACCTGAAACAGATCAATCCCGACGCTTTCAGCGAATCGTCCCCATTCTTCGATAAACGCGATGTTCGTTGCGCGATAGCTGTTCTCCAGTACCTTCGCGGTTTCGGACGCTGTGATCGTATCCATACGGGACATGGGATAGTCGCGCGTATTCACGACCGTAAGGAGGAACTCCTCACACCGTCTCGCGGCGGCATCATTGTATCCCGCGTACACTCTCCAGAAGTTTGTAATCGAAGACAGATACTGGTTTCCTGGCATG
>CAZUJO010000542.1:0-2413 GCA_964619995.1 uncultured Leptospiraceae bacterium | reverse complement strand
GCACATGCGAGCCACACCGGTTGGATCCAGAATGAGAAGGGGCGCTCCATCGCCGAGGATCGATACACCGGAAAAGACTCCGGAACTTCCAATCATGTCGCCCGGCGGCTTTACTACGAACTCTTCAGGATTCAGGATATCGTCCATCATCAGACCGAACTTGTGCCGGTCCGAGCGCACCACGGCGATCTTGCGCGCCTGTGCCATCTTCGTTTCTTCAGTCGCAAGCAAAGAGTTCAGGTCAACGAGGGGGAGCAGTCGTCCGCGAAGGTCATAGACAAGAGTGTCATCGAAGGATGAGAGTCTTGTGGGTTCGATTGTGAGAACTTCCGTTACGTCCTTTTCAGGCACCGCATAACGGCGGCCGTTCGACTGCACGAGCAGACAGTTGACGATCGACAGCGTCTGCGGCAAAGACAGGATCATCGATGTGCCGACCCCGGCCTCACTCTCAATTTGCACGGCGCCGCCGTTCTTCTGAATGTTTGTGCGAACGACATCCATGCCGACGCCGCGGCCGGAGGTATCCGTAATCTCTTTCGCGGTGCTGAACCCCGGGACGAAGATCAGCTCGCGCACTTCATCATCCGACATGCGGGCGACGTCTTCCGGCCGGAACAGTCCGCGGCTCACTGCATGTTCGCGCAGTTTTGCGAGATCAAGACCGCGGCCGTCGTCCTGAATGCGGAGCAGCACGTTGGCTCCGGCAAGCGTGGCCTGCACGGTGAGGACGCCTTCTTCCGGTTTCCCTGCGGCGCGGCGCTCTTCGGGAGTTTCAATTCCGTGATCAATTGCGTTTCGAATGAGGTGCGTGATTGGATCGAGCAGGGCATCGATGATGTTCTTATCGAGCTCCACCTGCTCGCCCTGGGTTACGAGCCGCACCTGCTTGCCGGTGTGCCGCGCTACGTCGCGCACGATCCTCGGGATGCGGCCGAAGATTCCTTCGAGACTCTGCATGCGCGTCTTCATGATGCGCTCTTGAATGCGCGTTACAATCTGGCTCATCTTGTGAGCGGGCGGCCGGATTTCCTGAACGTGCAAAGTTTCCACGGTCTGGATGAGTTCGTTTCGCGCGATGACGGCTTCGCCTGCCAGTTGAATCAGTTCGTCGATCAGTTTCAGATCCACGCGCAAATACGTGTGCTCTGTTTCGTGCGCTGATTCCTGTTTGTCGCCCGCATTCACCTTCGCTGTGTTTGCCGACTGAGCGGGACCGGCCGCGTGTTCTGCGGCCGGAACCGGCGCCGCTTTTTTGCTGCGTCATTTCGGCTGTTTCTCTGGATGCAGCCGGCTGCGGGCTCGCTGCAGCGGGCTTTCGCTTCAGCATTTCGGCGAGCGGCCGATGTCCTTCTACAACAAGGCCGCTCTTTGCGAGCCATTCGCCGATCGACTCCTGTGTGCTTACAATCATGTAGTAGGGCAGCGCCGTTGAACTTTCAATGGGCGGAACTTTGTTCCAGAGAATGCCGAGATCGAGGACGCTTCCGGAAGCGACGAGCCGGCCGATGCGGTCAGCAGCAGCATTCAAACCCGGATCTGACTGCTTCACAAGATCGAGAGTGATAAAATAGACTTCATGTCCGCGCCCGCGTTCTTCGTTCAGGCGCTTTTCTGACACGCTGATCTTGAAGCCGGACTTCTGCGCTTGAACCGGCGCAGCAGGTGCCTTTGCCGGAGCCGGCTCGGGCGGATGTCCTTTTCCGTTCGCGGAGGCGTCGGGCAGGAGGCTCTTCAAAGCCTGGATTGTTTTTTCTTCCGAGGGCTCGGCCACGGTCTCGCCGTCACGAATGAGGCTGCGCACGAGATCCACGGCGGTCAGGAAGAGATCAATCAGGTCTGCGTTGATCTGCATTTTGCCGGCGCGAATCAAAGAGAGCACGCTTTCAAAAACATGGCAGAGGCGCTGCGTGCGCTGCATGTCGAACGCGCCCGAGTTGCCTTTCACTGTATGGATAGCACGAAAAACAGAATCAATGTGCGAGCCGCCTTCGCCGCTCTCCATGCGAAGGAGCGACTCCTCGGCCTGGGTCAACAGATCGAGCGACTCTTCCTGAAATTTTGCCAGCAGCGCGGCCTGATCTATTGCCATACGGAACCTCCGGTTTTACGAGCAATGCCGAGCCGGCTCAAGTTATCAGTCAGATTCGGCGAAGAAAGCACTTCCATGGAGCTTCCCACATCCAATAGTCGGCGTTCAAGCGCGGCAAAAACAGCGGCCGCTTCGAGGGGGAGATCATTCAGGCTGCGGGCATCGACGCGAAACAAAACTCCCGCTTCCGCAGGCACAAGCGCTAACAAACCAGTGCGCAGGGACGGCAGATCCGCCGTGTCGGTGCTCCCGATTGACACCACAATCTTGCCCTGCTTTTTGAAGACATCCATTGGTTTTTCCTTGCAAGCGAATTATACT
>CAZUJO010000541.1:0-2427 GCA_964619995.1 uncultured Leptospiraceae bacterium | reverse complement strand
TTCTGGCACAGATCGGACGGACCGGGATTTCGCGGCATTGCCTGCGTGGGCTGGCATGGACAGCGCATCGCAATCTATCCTGAATCGGGAATCGTTCTCTCCACAACAGGCTGGCATTCAGACGAAGACGAGGAGAAGTTTCTGGGGAAGATCCTCGAATTCGTGATGCCGGCAATTCTTCCTCAGGCAAGGGAAGACTCGCAGGCCGATCTGCAAAAGCTCGACCGCCTTCTTCTGCGCATCAATCGGGAAGTCCATGTGATCCGCCGCGAACCTGGAGAAGAGCGAATGATTCCGTCCATCACACCTCTTGAGTAAGCACAAACAGCTTGTCCGCCAGGGCGGAAAGGAAACGATCGGTTATGAGCCTGCTTCTCGAAGATCGCATTGATCACGTTACCCGCCTGCGCCTGAATCGACCCGACGCGCTGGGCGCCATGAGCCGCGAACTTCTTGCAGCGCTCGAAGAGAGAGTGCATGCGCTGAGTGTCGACGCGAGCGTTCGCGCGGTCATTCTCACAGGCACGGGCCGCTCCTTTTCTACCGGCGCCGACCTCAAAGAGAGAGCCGGCATGTCGCCTGCCGAAGTCCGGGATTTTCTTGTGCGAGTCGGACACCTGTTCTCGGCGATTGAGAATCTCCCCTGCCCGGTGATCTGCGGCATCAATGGATTCGCGCTCGGCGGCGGACTGGAGCTGGCTCTTGCGTGCGACTTTCGCATAGCACAGGATGATGCGCTCCTCGGACTCACAGAAACTTCACTCGGCATTATCCCTGGCGCCGGCGGCACACAGCGCCTGACCCGGCTCATCGGCTCCGGCCGCGCGAAGCGAATGATCCTCACGGCGAGAAAGATCTCGGCAGCCCAGGCATTGAGCATCGGACTCGTGGACGAAACCGCGCAGCCCGGCAGCCTCGATGAAGCCTGCCTGCGGCTTGCAGAGGAGATCGCAAAAAATGCTCCCATTGCCGTTCGGCAGGCAAAGTTTGCCATAAACGCTGGAAGCAACGTCGATCTCGCTACAGGCCTTGCCATTGAACGCAATGCCTACGAAATCACAATTCCAACGAAAGATAGAACGGAAGCGCTCCAGGCCTTCCGCGAAAAAAGAGCTCCCCGATTCACGGGCGAGTAACGGGAACGGTAGGACCGAATGATTCTGACAGGACCGGAAATCGTGCGCAGAATGGGCACGGACATCAAGATCGAACCATACGATGCAAATCTGATCAACCCGAACTCTTACAACCTGCGGCTCAACGATGAGCTCATGGTCTATAAAACAAAAGAGCTCGATATGAAACGGCCCGCCGAAACCGAGCTCATCAAAATTCCGGCGGAAGGGATACTCATTGAGCCCGGAAGATTGTATCTTGGAAGGACTGTGGAATACACGGAGACCTTCAATCTCGTTCCCATGCTCGAAGGCAGATCGTCGATCGGCAGGCTGGGTCTCTTTGTGCACGTAACCGCAGGGTTCGGCGACGTAGGATTCAAAGGATTCTGGACGCTCGAAATCTCTGCCATTCAGCCCATCCGCATCTATCCATTTGTGCCAATCTGCCAGATCTTCTACCATACCATCGAAGGCGAAATCCTCGAATACAAGTCAGGCAAATACCAGAACAACACGGGCATTCAGCCCAGCCTTCTGTTCAAAGAGTTTGAGAAGAAGTAATGCGAATTCGACTGGCTGAAGATGTGCGCGCGATCTTCCGGAACGATCCGGCCGCGCGCGGACTTGAGTTCATTCTGTATCCCTGTCTGCATGCCATGGTCTGGCACAGGCTGCTCTGCCATCCGCTCTACAATCTCGGGCTTCGCTTCTTCGCGCGCATGTTCTCCCAGATTTCGCGGTTCTTTACCGGAATCGAGATTCACCCGGGCGCGAAGATCGACGGCGGATTCTTCATTGATCACGGCATGGGCGTCGTCATCGGCGAAACGGCGGAAATCGGCCGGGACTGCATGATGTTTCACGGCGTCACCCTCGGCGGAACGGGCAAACACAAGGGCCGGCGTCACCCGATCATCGGCGACGATGTCCTGATTGGAACGCATGCCACCCTGCTCGGCCCCATTCATGTTGGCGACCATGCGCGAATCGGAGCGGAGACCGTCATCATCAACCGCGACGTCCCGCCGGACTGCACGGTCGTCGGCACGCCCGGAAAGATTGTCAAACACGGAAACAAGAAATTGAAGCGCCCGGAGTCCCTTCCGATCAGTCAATATCGCGTGGAAGAACTCGAAGCCGAAAAGAATGGAACTTGACGGCGAATCGGTTTTCGCTTATAATGAAAGCCTCAGGTGAGCGACATGCTTGAGTTTTACCGCGGCAGCCAGGATTCTCCGTCCGGAAGCCTTTTGTTTTACTGCCGTGTGCGCGGGCCCAATCCATTTGCGCCGGATGCGAAGATCCTCGT
>CAZUJO010000540.1:0-2431 GCA_964619995.1 uncultured Leptospiraceae bacterium | reverse complement strand
GCTCTGGACGCTTTTGTCGTGAGGCGTCCACCCCTTACATGGCCGCCCGGAGAGGCTCAACTGGAGTTCTTTGAAAAAAAACGGCGGGGCTTATTCCGCATCAGGGACGATCTTTATATGGAAGAAGTTTAAAAAAAGGGTGACGCAGGAGCGGGGGCAGTCCCCGGAGACATAACTCATGGCAACCGACACAGCAGAGAAACCGGCAGCGAAACCTGCCGCCAAGAAAACGGCCGGAAAGAAAAGCACCCGCAGCACTGCGAAAGGCAAGACGCTGGTCATCGTTGAGTCGCCCGCAAAGGCGAAAACGATCCACAAATACCTCGGATCCGACTACATCATCGAAGCTTCCATGGGTCATTTGATCGATCTGCCGCGGTCCCGGTTGGCCGTGAACGTCGATAAGAACTTCGAGCCCGAATACATCACCGTGCGCGGCCGCGCAAAGATTCTCAACCGCCTGAAGAAAATCGCGCAGCACACAGACCGCGTGCTGCTTGCGGCTGACCCGGACCGCGAAGGCGAAGCCATTTCCTTTCATCTGGCGCGCGTCCTTTCTCCTGCGAACCAGGAAATCAAGCGCATTGAGTTCAACGAAATTACGAAGTCGGCTGTGCAGGATGCGGTGAAGCATCCGCGCGACATCAACATGGATCTTGTCAACGCGCAGCAGGCGCGGCGAATCCTCGACCGCCTCGTGGGTTACAACATTTCGCCGCTCCTCTGGAAGAAGATCAAGCGAGGACTTTCTGCGGGCCGCGTGCAGTCCGTTGCTTTGAAATTGATCTGTGACCGCGAAGCGGAAATCGACAAGTTTGTTCCCGAGGAATACTGGACGCTCGACGCAAAATTTCTCAGCGGGAAGAAAGGTTTCCCGGCAAGCCTTGCATCCGTTGACGGAAAAAAGGCGGACCTCAAATCGCAGGCAGACGTAGACGCAATTCTCGCCAGAATGGAAGGATTGTCGTATAACGTGGCGAGCGTCACAACAAAAGAGCGCCGGCGTCAGCCGCCCGCGCCGTACACAACTTCCCGCCTGCAGCAGGATGGAACGAACCGCCTCGGTTTTACTTCGCAGAAGACGATGATGGTGGCGCAGCAGCTCTACGAAGGTCTTGAGCTCGGCGGAACGACGACAGGTCTCATCACTTACATGCGTACTGACTCAACGCGCGTTTCACCTGGCGCGGTCGACCAGCTCCGCGGATACATCAAAGAGTCTCTGGGCGAGAATTACCTTTCATCAGAAGTGCGGCAGTTCAAGTCCTCAAAATCCGCGCAGGACGCGCACGAAGCAATCCGCCCGACTGACCCGGCCCGTCATCCGGATGACATTCAGAAATATCTTTCCAAAGAGCAGTACAGGCTCTATCGCATGATCTGGGAAAACTTCGTCGCTTCGCAGATGGCCGATGAAGTATCCGATCAGACCACCGCTGAGATTGCCGGCGATGGACTCGTGTTCCGCGCGAATGGCCGCAAGGTAAAGTTCGCGGGCTTCACAGAGATTCAGTCCGCGGACGAGAAGAAAAAGAAAGAGAAGGAAACCGAACTGCCGGCGCTCGAATCGGGCCAGACTGTTGTGCTTGAAAAAGCGACGCCCGAGCAGCATTTCACGCAGCCGCCTCCGCGTTTCACGGACGCTTCCATGGTGAAGACGCTGGAAGAGAGCGGTGTGGGACGTCCGTCCACGTATGCTCCGACCATCCAGACGCTCTTGAAGCGGTACTATGTTGTGCGAAAGCAGAGATCTCTTCAGCCCACCGAGCTCGGCAAACTGGTCAACAGCGTCATGGCTGTGCATTTTCGCGAACTCGTGGATTCCGGGTTTACAGCGCGCATGGAAGATGATCTGGACCGGATCGCATCGTCCGAGCTTGCCTGGCAGGACATGCTGAAGACGTTCTATTCGCCGTTCGTTGACATTCTGAAAAACGCAACCGAACAGATCGGCGAAATGCGCAACGTGCTCGACGAAGTGACTGAATACGTCTGCGAAAAGTGCGGACGACAGATGGTAAAGCGGATCGGCAGAAACGGCTATTTCCTTGCCTGCCCGGGATTTCCGGAATGCAAGAACGCAAAGCCGATTCCTCTGGGAAAATGCCCGAAGTGCGCGGAAGGTCTCGTGGTTCAGAAGGCGACGCGCCGCGGCCGGCCTTTCTTCAGCTGCAATCGGTATCCGGAATGTGACTTTTCCACCTGGGATAAGCCTACGGGCGAACTGTGTCCGAAGTGCGGCAAGCTCCTTCTGGAAAAATCATCGCGGGAAAAAGGGAAGTACGTCGCCTGTTCAAGCTGTGATTTCGAAGAGGCTGAGAAATCAGCCTGACATTCGATTGCTATAGAAAAGTAATTGTAATATAATAAACAGGCATTCAACCTGGAGCATGCTTCGGTTTGCTTTGCGCGCGTGCATCATCGCCGCTTT
>CAZUJO010000539.1:0-2432 GCA_964619995.1 uncultured Leptospiraceae bacterium | reverse complement strand
GACATATGCCCGATGAGACTCGTCCGCAGCCCCCGCAGAATCCCGTTGTCGTAAACCCTGCCGGCCCCCAGGTGCAGGGTCTGACCGCGGTTCCCGCGCAGAGCAGCGTGAAGCTGAACTGGACAGCGCCGCCTAACGTTACGAAGATTGCCTACAACGTGTACCGCGGCGAGTCGCCCTTTGTCGATGCAGACAGCTTTGTCCGCGCGCGCCGTCTCGGGGCGTCTGCCGAAGATAAACTCAATTTCGAGGACACTTCGCCAGTCCCTGATTCGCAGGTTTACTATGCGGTCACGATTCAGGATAAAGAAACCGGCCGTGAATACCGCACGCTTACGGCAGGTGTATCCTATGTTCCGTTTACCTACAGAAAACCGGCCGTGGAGCCGGACCTTGATTCCTTCGGTCCCCGGTCTTTCGTAACGTACCTCTCAAACAAGAATACAATCAAGCTGATGTGGGTGGAGCCCTCCGGCGCTGTGAGCGGCTACCAGGTGTTTCGATCCAGCCGCCCGATTTCCACAGGCGCAGAGCTCGACCGTTCGTTCATGATCGGGCGCGCGTCTGCGAAAGACACTTCATTTACGGATACGGGTCTGCCAGCTGGCGTTCATTTCTATGCGCTTGTGCCGATTGATATGCAGGGCAGGGTCGTGCGCGTATTGAGCGAAGGCCGGACCTTCAGCGGCTTCGGAGTCTTGATCCGTGAATCGCAGATGGCGCAGATCGACAAACAGGAACCTCCGAAACAGGATGTGAAGCCGGAACCGCAGAAGCAGGATCCGAAGATCGATCCTGTTAAGCCGGACGTAAAACCGGAGCCGACGAAAGTCGAAGAAAAGAAGGATCCTCTCCTGACCCTCTTCCGCGGATTTGTGCGCGAAAATGCGGTTCAACTCACGTGGTCGGCGGATAACGTCGAGCGGGGCGATCGGTTCCTGCTGTATCGCAGCGCCCAGACTATGACGAGTCTTGGCGATGTTCGCGCAAACGGAGTGCTTCTCACCGAGGCCGACTGGGACAGCCGCGCTTATCTCGACAACGGGCTCGCGCCGGGCAAATACTACTATGCTCTTCTTTTGCTCCATCAGGGCCGTGTCGGCGACCGCATGGAAGAGGGGCGGAACTATCTGCCTCTGCCGGCCCAGATCCGCGCCGTCGACAAACAGGACGTTAAACCTGACGTTAAGCCCGATGCGAAGCCCGACGTAAAGATCGACCGGCCTGAAGTCCAGCCTGAGAAACAGCCGCAGAAGACGGACGTAAGACCGGAACCGGTTCGCGGCGATGCTGACATCAACCTCATTCTCGCAAGGACCTTTGAGAAGGGACGGTATGAGAGCTGCATTCAAGAGCTTACGCCCCTGCGAAGCGAGGCGTACCCGGATGCAACCAGGGCCCGCGCGTTGCTTTACACGGGGATCAGTTATTACAAACTCGGACAATTCAGAACTGCGAGACGTTATTTTATCGATCCAGTGCTGCGGCGAGAGCTGCCGGAAAGATCGAATTTCTGGAACAAAAGGAGCCTCGAGAGACTGCCATGAATGATATTCAAAAACTAATCCTGGCCGGAGGATTCATTCTTCTCACCGGCGGCGTCGTTCTTCTGAGCTACGATCGTTTCGGAAGGGGCGGCCCGCTGCGCATCCTCGAAGTGGAGCGCAATGAAAACGAAATCGAAAAAGCGGACCGACAGATGAAAGAAGCCGAAGAGTTTCTGCGTCAGAACTCCAGAGACTCGGCAGGCAAGGCGCGTGACCTCTTCAACAGCGTCCTTTCGCGCAACCTGAACGACCGTGTGAATCAAATCGCACGCTACGGTCTGGGCATGGCGCTCGAGAAGCTCGATGACAACGCTGCAGCGCTCGAACACTACCGCCTCCTGAAGCAGGAGCAGGACAAAATCCAGAGCCAGGAACTGAAAGACAAGGTCGATTATTCTCTGGGACGTCTGCTGCTTGTGATCAATCATGAAGAGGAGGGAAGGTCTCTTCTTGAAACGCTCCTTGCGAGAACCAACGATCAGCGGATGAAGTCAAGAATTCACACCGCATTCGGTCAGTTCTATCTTTCGCGGGGAGACCGTCAGCGCGCGCGCGAGAATTTCAACATTGCATTGAAATACTTTCCTGAAAATCTTCAGGCTGAAATCGGCCGAGCTGCTGCCACGAGCGGGCAGCGCAAGAACATGTACTATGAATACTACGATGAATATCTGACGGGCAACGCGAACCTGGCTCCGCCGGAGAAGCATACAGTCCAGAACGATCTGCGGGAATCCACGTATGAGTCGGGCATCCGCGCATACAAATCGGGCAGATATCAGGACGCCATCGATCTCTTTGGCCGTGTGATCAAAGACGGCCGCGACAACGTGGAATCCGAGAAAGCTCTCTACTGGACTGGAGAGAGCCAGCAGGCGCTAGGCC
>CAZUJO010000538.1:0-2453 GCA_964619995.1 uncultured Leptospiraceae bacterium | reverse complement strand
GCGTATTCTACCTCGCAGGCGATGATTGGGCGGACCCAGCTGCCCTTCTCTGTGCGCGGAACGGCCGCTGCCGGCTTTTCTGCCGGAATCTTCGTAAGGAGCGCTGCAATCTCGTCCACATCCGCTTCGCTGAAGCCTGAGCCGACTTTGCCGACATAATCCAGTTTTCCGTTCTCATCGCGGGCGACGTGCAATGCGCCGAGCTTCTCACGTCCTCCTTCGCCCTGGGTCCAGCCTATGACCCGGCAGTCCATTGTGTTGCGAACCTTGATCTTGGTCCACGCAGCGCTGCGCCGGCCGCACAGGTAGGCCGAGTCGGGATCCTTTGCCATGATCCCTTCCAGGCCAAGCTCGCGTGCAGCGGTGAAGAAGGCCTCACCGTCTTTCTCCGCCTGCGAAAATCGCACCGGGCCGCCTGCGCGGATGAGGTCCTCAGTCCACTCGCGTCGCGTCCGAAGGGGATCCTTCAGCGTTCGTTTCCCGTCGAGCGCAAGAACATCAAAGAGATACAGAGTGGCCGGATAACGTTGTTCGAGCCGTTTGTTGCCGCTGTTCTGCAATCGTCGAATGACGTTCTGGAAAACCGGCCGCCCTGTTTCATCCAGGCAGACGATTTCGCCGTCGAGCACCGCAGATTGAGCCTGAAACCATTCGGCCTTTGTGATTTCGGGAAACGCCGCGGTGATGTCGCGGCCGCTGCGGCTCTGGATTTTTATTTCGCCGTCGTCAATGTAGACGAGGGCGCGGATGCCGTCCCATTTGACTTCGAAAATCAAATCGCCTGACGGCACAGTTTCCGCCTGAGCCGCAAGCATGGGTTCAAACACGGCCGGCGGGTCCTGGTCGACGCGCTCCATCAGCCATTCCTTGTCCCGCGTGTGAATCATCCGGTACTCCGCATGGAGTCCCTCTGCATGCGTGCGGAAGTAGAATCCGTCTTTTTTCTGTTTTGTGATTTCGTACTGACCGCGCGCGAAGATCCACATCCGGCCTGCGCCATACTGTCCCTTCGGAATGATTCCGTGAAAATCCAGGTATTCAAGCGGATGGTTTTCCGTGGCGACGGCAAGTCTCTTGATTCCAGGCCGCGGCGGAAGGCCGCGCGGGACCGCCCAGGAGGTCAGCGCTCCGTTCTGCTCAAGACGAAGATCGTAGTGCAGATGCGACGCATGATGTCTGTGGATCACAAACGAAGTTCCTGGAGCGACGGCAGGCGAGGGAGCAGGTTCGGGCGTTCGGTCGAACTTGCGTTTTTTCTTGTACGTCTCGAGTTCTGCCGTTACCGGCTTCTGCATTTTGCGCGCATTGTGCGGGTGGACTGCGTGAGCCTGCATGGCCTCCCAGGGATCAGAAGCTTGAATGATTTTGAATGCGTTGTGGATCGTGAAATCCATGGGCCGGGCCGTTGCAAGATCATCCCAGGAAATCGGCATGGAAACCGGCGCGCCCTCGCGGCCGCGAAGGCTGAAAGCCGCAACGATCGTTTGGCCGGGCCGGTTGCGGTAGACGTCGATGAGAATCTTGCCGACGCGCCGCTCCTTTTTGATTTCGAGCGTGAAGCCCGGTTTTTTCTGGATGAAGTCCGCAGCCGCCATCTTCGCTGCCTCAAAGATGACATCGTAAGAATGAGGAAGAAGCGGAACCACAAGGTGCAGGCCCTTGCCGCCCGTTGTCTTCACGAACACATGATAGCCAAGTTCCTCGAGATGCAATCGCAGATCGAATGCCGCCTGACGTATGATTTCGAAGTTCATTCCCTCCGGCGGGTCGAGATCAAAGACTACGTAGTCCGGCTCCTGTGAAGAAGCCGGGCGGATCTGCATCTGATGAAACTCAAGGGCCGCAAGATTGGCAAGAAACACGATCGCGGCCTCTTCCTCGGCCAGCATGTAGTCGACGTCTTCTATGCGGATCGAGGGAAGCCAGTCCGGCGCCCAGTCCGGGCGGTTCTTCTGAAAAAACTGCTCTCCGTGGATTCCGTCCGGGAACCGTACGAGCGAAAGGGGGCGGCCGCGCATGTAGCGCAGCATAAAGGGCGCAATCGTTACGTAGTACTGAAGTATCTCGGCTTTGACAATCCCGTCCTCCGGGAACAGGACTTTGTCCAGGTTTGAGATCTCAATGGATCGTTTGCCGACCTGCACCTGGTGCTTCTTCGCCACATGCGAGAAGCGACCCGCCTCCAGGCAATGGCAAGCGTTTTGACCGCGCGACGCATGCTTTTTGAAGAATCTCCGGTACGGTCTGGCCGTCAGGCGCTATCAAGAAAACCCTTTCCCGGCTTTGAGAAGGGGGCTTGAGCCAGGGCAGACGGTTGACTCCGTCCACAGAAAAAGGCTGACCGCACTCGGCGCTCAGAGCGGCCGCAGCGTAAACATCCCAGTACTGTCCCGCGAGAATGCCGCCGCGGCTTTCCGCGCATACGGCCGCGGAGGCGCTTTTGAGTGTCGCAT
>CAZUJO010000537.1:0-2462 GCA_964619995.1 uncultured Leptospiraceae bacterium | reverse complement strand
GTGGAATTTTGAAAAGCAGCTCATTGAAACGGGCGACTACAGCGCGCCCGGAGTTGTGCGAACCACATCCAGCATCTGGTATGACGACCGGCTCCGCACGCTCTCAGTCGTGCGCGGGAATACGGAAACAAAACGCGTGTGGTACTGGGCCGCTCGCGGCGGCATCTGGCGCTCCGCGCTCGTCGAACTGCAGATCACGCAGAGAAAAAGCGGACGCATGATCCATCTTGTTTTTTCAAAAGATTCAGGCAGCCTGATTCGCAGGGAAGAGCGGACCCATGGAAAGAAAACAGGAATCTGGTACGATCTGCTCGATTCGCGCGGCAAAAGCTGCGTGGACGCGGTAGACGAGGAGAAGAACCTCTCTCCCTGCCCTCTGCCTGTGGAGTCCGACCTGAAAGCGGGGAGCCCTGCCTTTGAAAGCGACGCCGAATAACGTGAGCGGACCGCGGCAGATCCGGGCTTATTTGCCCGTCATCGGCTGCGCGTTGCGAATCGCTTCTTCGATCTCTTTGAGCTGCGTAGAAATCCGCGCGTCGATCGAGCCCACATCCGTTTCGATGATACACCCGCCGCGGTCGATCCGCGAATCTTCGTAGATATTCACTTTGCGGAGAGATTCCATCATCTTGATGAGTTCGTCTTTGTGAGCGGTCGTCAGTTCGAGGTCCGCAAAGTTTACGCGGATGTCGACGCGGTCCCGGTCTTTGATCCGCTTGAGCGCTTCGCGGATGTTGTTGAGCACGACTTCTTTCCGCTCTGCGACTTCGTCCTTGATCACCTTGCGTGCGACCATGAGGATCATATCCACCATCTGCTTTTCTGACGCAGCGATGATCTCTTCGCGCACGTCGATCGCCTGACCTACGATGGTTCCAATGCGGTCGATGAGGCGGCGGACTTCGGACTGTCCCTTCTTGAAGCCGACTTCGCGTCCGGCGTCATAGCCTTTTGTATATGCTTCGTGTTCGATTTCGTTCACGCGCATGTCGGCTTCTTTGATGAGGCGTTCGACTTCGAGTTTCGCGCGCTCGACTAGCTGTTCTGCGTTTACGCGCGCGGTTTCTTCTTCGCGTTTCGCTTTTTCTTTGGATTCCTGAATCAGGTTGAAGGCAACGCTCTTTCCTTCTTCTTCGATGGCCCGCGCGCGCTCATGCGCTTCCTCGAGCATCTTCTGGATCTTTTCTTCCGTTTCTTTGCGGTAGCGTTCGAGTTCCGCTTCGATCTCTTCGATCGTCGGTCCGTGGTACTGCTCGATTACGTTGCCTTCGGCATCGACCTCGTATTCGTCGGTGTCTTCAATCCCCTGGAACTTCTTATACTTGTCCGGAATCTCAAGTTCCACCAGATCGCGCGCCTGGGCGATCTGCGCCGGTTTGAATACAAGCTTACCTGTCGCCATTGGGATCGATTCCCCCTTTGCCCGGCCAAACGTACAAGGATTTTTTCGGCCTTATTATAGAATATCGGCCTGATCCTGCCTGACGGGCGCTAAAAATGCCCGCCGGTCCGGCTTCTGCTGCCGGCAAACGGCCGCGGGCACGCGGAAAAAGGCCCGGGGGAAAGATTTGACCGATCCCGGGGGCCGGACGATAGCCGGGAATGCGCCGCGCGCTCGCCTGCATCCTCGCCCTGCTCTTCTTCCAGGCCCTGACCGTCCGGGCGGAAGAGACCGACATTGAAACCGACCGCCCCGGCCGACAGGGAATCGACGCAGCGAGACTCGCCGATCTGGCCTCTTACGTTCTGGAAAAGCGGCCGCCTGTGTATTCCATCCTCCTTTCGCGAAACGGCAAGCTTGTCTTTGAACTCTACACATCCGGTCTCACGCGCGATCATGCGCACTACTTGATGTCTGTAACAAAAAGCGTCACGGCAACGCTCATCGGAATTGCCATCGACCGCGGCGAGATGAAAGGGCTCGATGCGCGCGTCGCCGATCTCTTTGATGAGAATGCATTTGCTTCGCCCGATGACCGCAGGCGCTTTGAAAAGATTACGCTGCGCAATGTGCTTTCGATGTCCGCGCTCGATGCGCTCGTTCCGCCCCATCGAAACGACGCAGCCGCCATCGCGCGAAACGAAGGCTTTCACGCCGCGCACAACCGGGCGCTCTTCGCGCTGACGCAGCCAATCCTCGCGCATCCCGGAACCGACTTTCAATATCAGGACATCACGCCTGCGATCGCCATCGGCGCGCTCGCATTCGCAACCGGGAAGCGGCCTTTCGATTATCTTCGCGAGCACATCATTCAGCCCATGCAATTCAAGAACGCAGAATGGATGCACCGCGATCCGGACGGAGTCGATCTGGCTTCTTATGGCATCCGCCTTCGCCCGGTCGATATGCAGAAATTTGGAATGCTTTACTTACAGAAAGGAGTCTATCGCGGCCGGCGAATTGTGTCTGAGGCCTGGGTGCGAAACGTCTATCAACCTGTGATCAGGACCTCGCCTTCGAA
>CAZUJO010000536.1:0-2472 GCA_964619995.1 uncultured Leptospiraceae bacterium | reverse complement strand
GCCATTGCAGTGCAGGCGGGCGGATCAGAAACCACAGTCCCAGCGGCGCCGTCCAATGTGCGCGCATCCATGGGAACTTACAAAGACCGGATTGTGGTTCAGTGGCCAGCCGTCCCTGGCGCGCAAAAGTATGAAATCTACAGCTTTCATGCCGGGAGCGAGGACTGGGATGGCCCGTTCACCGCATCAACGCCCCAGTACGATGACTCCAGCTCTGCGGCGCGCAGTGGAAAACCACTGGCATACGTAATCACGGCGATCAATCAGGCTGGCACCAGCGACTATTCACGGCCTGCTTTTGGCCGGGCCAACCCGAACCTTCAGAGGGCGGGATCGACCCTTGCTCCGCCTTCCGGGGTCCGTTCTACTGTTGATCAGCAGAAGGGAGTGGTGACACTATCCTGGAATCCAGTTACAGGCAGCGATGAGTACTACGTGTACCGTAAGAAAAGGGGCGATCGCAAGTTTGAGTTTGTTTCGTCTGTTACGAAAACATCGTTCAGCGAAAAGATTCCCGGGAAGCCCGGCGAAATCTATCTCTATTCGGTTCGCAGCAAACCAGCCCTCGGCGCTGAATCAGATGATTCCGCAATCGTCTCTGGATCTGTGAACGCTCGCCGCGAGTCCGTGCATCATCGTTTCCTTCCAGGCATGGGTCTGGACCGATTTGCGGGGAAATGGCAGGGCCGATACTGGGATGGCAAATCTGCGCCACGTCCTGTGTCCGTGGAGGTCAGCGGAGACGGCAGCGAGTTCTCTCTGAAGTTCGCTGTGGGCACGGATGTGAAGACCTTGAAGGGACAATTCCCTGCAGGCGCAAGTTCTCTTTCAGTTCCAGGCGTGGAGATGCAATTGATCGGGTCAGGTGACCTCGCCAGACTGGAGGTTTCGCAAGGCCTCCTTTCCGACGACGCAGTCTTGACCGTCGAGAGAGCGAAGTAGATCTCGATTGCGCGGCTCATGCGAGCCGCGCGACTCCCTCGTGACTCATCGTTTCAGGATTTTTGCTGTTAACGTTTCGGCAAGTGCCGGCGCAGATGTTAGCCCCGGGCTTTCAATGCCGAGAAGGTGAAAGACTCGGTCGGGCTTTTCAACGATCTTGAAATCCCTGATTTCGCGGCCCTTCTCGAAAAGACGCGGTCTCAATCCGGCATATCCGGGTTCCAGGTCATCCTCAGAATAGCCATCCAGGATACTCGACAGAGATTCAAAGAATTCCGTTCGTGATGCCGTGATTCGGTAGTCCGATTTCGAATCCGCCCAGATGGAATTGGGCCCCGCATAGGCTTCGCCATCGAGACGAAACGTGTAGTGGACGCCGAGCGCAGTTGATTCCTTGTGCGGAAGGGGATAAATCAGTTTCTGGTAGGGCAGCGGTTTCTTCAAGCGGTAGTATTCCCCGCGATTCGGACGGATTTCAAAACCGTCGGCGCCGAACGACGAAGCTACGTCGTCGGAGTGAAGGCCAGCCGCATTGACTACGAAAAGGCAGGGAATCTCTTCGCCGTTTGTCGACACCTTTCCCGTCGTTCCGCCGGTCACCCTGGTCTTAAACAAGAAGATTACGCCCGCTGCGACCGCCGCTGCCTGCACCGCCCTTAAATAGGATGTAGGATCTACTACACCTGTGTTGCGGGAGTGCAGCGCGAGGGTTCCGCGTACGCCATGCCATTGATCACCGGGCCTGCTCACGATTTCGAGGCCCGTGGCGCCGCAGGCCTCTGCATTCTCTTTGAGCGCGAGCAGCTCGGGTTCAGATGATCTGTCAGCAGCAACAATGAGCTTTCCACATACCTTGTAAGGAACCCCGGCGTGATCGAGAAATTCTGCGACGAGGATGCGCCCGCGGATACAATGGATCGCCTTTTGTGATCCAGGCGGGTAGTACAGCCCCGCATGCAGAACTCCGGAATTTCGCCCCGAGATTCCATCTCCGCTTCGTTCCGCCGAGTCGCAGACTACGACCTGCAACCCTGCTTCCGCCAGCCGTAGAGAGATCCAGGATCCTACAATGCCTGAACCAATTACGACGGCATCCATTTCATATTAGACCTGAGTCTTGAAGTACTCGATGGTGCGAGCCAGTCCCTCGCGCAATGGAATGCGCGCTTCATAGTTGATCAACTTGCGCGCAAGGGACAGGTCGGGCCGCCGGCGGGTTGGATCATCGGAAGGAATGGGCTGGTAGAGAATCTTTGATTTTGCGCCCGTCATTTCAAGAACGAGCTCGGCCAGCTGCTTTACAGTAAACTCGCCGTCATTGCCAAGATTCACAGGACCGGTCTGGCCTTCGCATGCCATGAAGTCCAGAATGCCGCGGACCAGATCATCCACATAGCAGAAGGATCGTGTCTGCGAACCGTCACCGTACATTGTGATGTCTTTGCCGGACAATGCCTGCACAATAAAATTTGAAACAACCCGGCCGTCTTTCGCATCCATGCGGGGACCGTAGGTGTTGAAGATTCGAAT
>CAZUJO010000535.1:0-2475 GCA_964619995.1 uncultured Leptospiraceae bacterium | reverse complement strand
GGATTCCTCTTCCTGTGCAATCCGGCTTTTGTAGAAATCGGAATCAGCGCCTTTTGTTTCGCGCGCATATTGCAGCGCGCCCTCAAGTTCCACAAAAGACGCAAACGATTCATTGAAGTCGACGCTGCCCGGAAGCCACACGGTTGCGTGCGTGCATTCATGAATGACCAGACGCGTCAGCCCCCATTCAGAAAAAGCCAGCTGCGGAGAAACAAGAGGATCTTCAAACCAGCCGAGCGTTGAATAGCCGGCTACTTCTGTGACGAGAGTCTCCCAGCCGTCGCGCTTGAGACGGTCCGCTTCTTTTTGCGCAAGCGATTCGTCAAAAAAGCCAAGATAGGGAACGGTGCCAACGATCGGAAACCACCAGGTTTTTGGCTCAAACCTGAGTTCCCTGGATGCGGAAACATTCCACGCAACTGCCTTCCGGTCCAGCTTAGTAAACTTTCTAAATGAATCAGCGCTTAAGCCCAGGCGGTCGTGCGCCCATGCGCGCACGGACAGCACATACTGGAGCTTGCGGCGTGTTTCTTCATCTGTTTCGGGAGATGCAATCACCTGATCGATCTTCTCTCGGCCGATCAGGATGGATGCCTGCCCGCGTGCGGCGTGGGCCAGATAACAGCCTGTCAGCAGCGGAGACAGAACGAACGCTACAAATCGATGCATGAACGACATTCAAACCGCTTTCGGGCGGATTTTTCGTCAAATCATTTGACTTTCTGCGTTGAGTCGAGAGGCTATTGGATGCGCACGGTTTTTCTCTTATTTCTCGCCACGGTGGGCACTGCGCTCCAGGCGCAGAGCGTCTACCTGCGCGGGGTTCAAATTGACGGCCCTGTGGATGACAATGCTCGGAAATTGTCCGCCGCCTTAAATCAGGACCTCGCTCTCGTGCTTGAGGGGAAAGGGATTCGCGTCGTGCCGCAGTCTGCGGCAGAATCAGCGGCCCCCGCGCTGCGCCAGGTGAAAGATTGCCGGGATGAGAATTGCGCGCGCAAGATCAACGCCGCTGCAGGTTACACGCGGATCCTGGTTCCCTTTCTTCAGAGAAAGAAGGGCAGCGAGAATCTCCTCTGCTATCTGTACCGGGTCGATGGTGATCGCATAACGGAAGAAAACCTTCTCGTGCTCTTTATCAATCTCCCGCCGGCAGAAAGGCGCGCCGCAATCGCTTCCGTGATGATCCAGTTTTTTCCCGAAGAAACGAAAACAGCCGACGTGACTCCGGCGCCGGCCAATCCTGAGCCGGCAAAGCCAGACGCGAATGAACGCAACGAAGAGAAGGAAGAGAAAGTGGCCAAACAGGACGACCCTGAGCCGCAGCCTCCCACGGAGGAAAAGCCCGCACAGGATGACGTTACGCGGCATGATTCGGACAAAGCGGAGCGTCCCGCGGGAGAGCGGGTCATTCGCATCGTCGTTTCTCCGCCCGCTGAGATTTTTGTCGACGGCGCGAAAGCCGGGACGACGCCCTTCGAGATGCCCGCGGACGGCAGTTTGAAGACTGTGCGTCTTTCCGCGCCTCGCTGCGAGGACATGATCGTCCCGCTCCGGGCCAGCGATGCAGTTGAAATGAAATTCTCGCTTCGGTGCTCGGCTGCGGAAGAGCGCGCGCGGATCGGCACCCCGCCGTACTGGGGCGCCTTCGCCCGGTCCCTGGTATTTCCTGGCTGGGGACAGTCATACAAAGGAGACAATCTGTCTGCCTATTCATTTGGAATCGGCGGAGCCCTCTTTGCATCAACGGCGTTTTACAGCTCGCTGGCGAAACGCAATGCGCGGGAGGCCATCGTCCGGTCGCAGCAGAACCAGGACTTATTTGTGGGCGCGTATTCCGCGTTCAGCGGAACCAATTCCTGGCTGGCATATGCCGCCGCCACGGACTACGCGCTGCGGCCTGATCCTGATGTGTTCGAAACGTACCAGCGGGGCTGCTATTCACGGGACTGCACGCGGTACCGATCCTATCGCCTCATGAGTCGTTACGCGCTGGGCGGGTTTGCCCTGACTTACATCTGGAGCGCCGTCGATGCCCTGCTACGCGGTCCGCGTCCCGAAGAGCAGCTATCGTTCGCGCTGTTCCCCGTTTACGCGCAGCTTGAATCCGGCACAGAGCGTGGGCTTTCGCTCGCCATTACGACGAGGTTTTGATGAAAACGTTATTCGCTCTTTGTATCTTGATTGTATTGACCGGCGCTCTGGAAGCGGAGGGCCGCCGCGTCCGGCTCGTTACAGATCCTGAGGGGGCCGAAGTCTATGTAGACGGAATCCTCGCCGGAAAAACACCCCTGGATATTGAAACGACCGGCCGATTGATGAACATTCTCATCCGTGCTCCTGGTTTTCGTGATTTTGAATTTCCTCTGCGCAGCGACGGCGCCGCTGAAATTGTTCTCGGCCTGAAGAAAGCTGAGGCCGGCTCTATTCCGTCAGAACCGGAGGCGCGCGGTTTGCACTGGGCCGCCATGGGAG
>CAZUJO010000534.1:0-2482 GCA_964619995.1 uncultured Leptospiraceae bacterium | reverse complement strand
CGCCAGTTTCCTGTCTGGAGACGCGAAACTCAAAATCTAATCCGGGCGGCGGGCAAAGAGACGCTGCAGCTTGCAGTCGGACATCTAATAGAAGAAGTCCAGGAGAAGAACAAAGATCTTCCGGACGTTATGCGCTTTCTCGATCGAGTGCTGCTCGATGTGGTCGAGACGGGCGCAAGCCTCATTCAAAAACCGGACGAAGATTCACAGCCGGGCGCGGCGCTTGCGTTTCAGAAGTATGAAATCAATCTGATCGTCGACCGGGACGGCCAGCAGAGCGCTCCGGTTGTGTATGAAGACAATCCCACGTATCAGAATCTGATCGGCCGGATCGATCAGGTGGGTCATTTCGGCCTGTTGATTACGAATTTCACGATGATTCGCGCAGGCAGTCTGCACCGAGCGAACGGCGGCTATCTGATGATTGACGCAGAAAAACTGCTGAGCCAGCCGTTCGCGTACGAAAGCCTGAAGCGCGCTTTGAAATCATCACTGATCCGGATCGAATCGCCGGGGCAGCTTCTTGCTGGGCTTTCCACTTCGCCTCTGGAGCCAGAAACGATTCCGCTGAAAGTGAAAGTCGTTCTATTCTGCGGACGGCATCGGCACTACATGCTGCGAGAGCTTGATCCTGAGTTCGATGAGCTCTTTAAGGTTGCCGCGGAATTTGAAAGCGATGTTGAACGCAGCCCGGAGACGATTGGACTGTACGCTCAGCTGCTCGCTTCGCTTGTGCGCGACGAGAAACTCCTGCCCTTTACAGACGAGGCTCTCGCCCTTGTGATTGAACACAGCGCGCGCATCTCCGGAGACGCAGAACGGCTGAGCGCGCGCACGCGAAGGCTTGCGAATCTGATGCGCGAAGCGGATTACTTTGCGTCCAGATCGGGCCGGCAGTCCGTCGGCGCTCAGGAAATTCGCGAGGCCCTTGCCGCATCCGAAAAACGAAGCGACCGCGTCCGCGCTGCAGTGCAGCGCGAGATTCTGCGCGAAACCCTGCTCATCTCAACCTCGGGCCAGCAGGTTGGACAGGTCAACGGCCTTGCCGTCACCGCGCAGGGCGATTTCGCTTTCGCGCATCCCGTGCGAATCACAGCGGCCGTATGGCCAGGAAAGGGCGATATCGTTTCGATTGAGCGCGAAACGGAGCTCGGAGGCCAGATTCACTCAAAGGGAGTTCTGATTCTGTCGGCATTTCTCGCTTCCAGGTTTTCGCACGGCATGCCGCTTTCGCTTTCCGCGAGCATCGTATTTGAACAGTCGTACGGCCCGGTCGAAGGGGACTCGGCATCGCTCGCCGAGCTCTGCGCCCTCATCTCTGCGATCGCCGGCGTTCCTATTCTTCAAACCCGGGCGATCACGGGATCTGTAAACCAGCACGGGCATGTGCAGCCAATCGGCGGGGTTAATGAGAAGATCGAAGGTTTCTTCGACATCTGTCGCAGCCGTGGTTTCGATGGTCAGGGTGTCATCATCCCGGCTTCGAATGTAAAGCACCTGATGCTGCGCGAGGACGTGCGGGAAGCCTGCGCGAAGGAAATCTTTCATATATATGCGGTCCAAACAGTGGACGAGGCTGTGCAACTTTTGACAGGCCGCGATGCCGGCTCACGCGGGGAGGATGGCCTGTATCCGGCCGGCTCGGTCTACGCGGAACTCGTCCGGCGGCTCGATGAGATGACGCGCATGCGAAAGCTCAAGCGCCTCGGCCAGGATCCGTCAGCGGGGCCTGGTCCGCATCGGCCAGGTTGAGACACGGTCGCATTTTGCCTGAGATTGATGCAGTGTCGCGATCTCAGGCAAAAAATACTTGCTCCATACTCAACGCGCCATTTGCTGATCCGAGCCGCACGCGGCACTGTATTATGGAGAAAAGGGACCCATGAATTTTCTACCCGAGAATATTTCTACATTCGGCGGACAGATCGACGGGCTGGCGGCTCTGATCACGTGGATCGGTATTACGAGCCTTGTGATTGCGGAAGCAATTCTGTTCTACGCAGCCATTCGTTATCGCAAGGGAGAAAAAGCGGGCCGTGCGGCCTACATCACCGGCGAAACCTGGAAACAGTCGCGCTGGATTTTTATCCCGCTCATCCTTGTCGTCGCCATGGACCTCTTCATTGACGTGAAGACGACGGCTGTATGGAAGCATGTGAAGATCGACTCTCCTGCTTCTGAACTCGACGTTCGCATCGTCGGCCAGCAGTTCAACTGGCAGTTCACGCATCCTGGAAAGGACGGCAAGCTCGGCACGGATGACGATATCAAGACGACGAATGAGCTCCACGTTCCGGCTGACACAAACGTAGTTTTCGAACTCGGCGCAAAAGACGTACTGCACGCATTCTTCGTTCCGGCGCTTCGCCTCACGCAGGATGCAGTTCCTGGCCGTATCATCAAGGGATGGTTCAACGCAACGAAGCCAGGCAAATATGACATCTCCTGCGGTCAGATCTGCGGAACGGGTCACACAGGAATG
>CAZUJO010000533.1:0-2486 GCA_964619995.1 uncultured Leptospiraceae bacterium | reverse complement strand
CCCCGTTTTTTACTGATGATGGACCGCCTGAAACATGCGCTCATGGAGGCCGACAGCCAGGAACTCAATCTGGTCAAAGACCGGGTTGAAGTGATCGGCGCAAGCATCTCGGGATGCCTTGCGCGTGCAGCCTCTCACCTCGGGCAGGAAGTATCGCGCCTGGACTACGAAATTCTTGAGCGCGGCAAGACCGGCTTTCTCTCAAACAAACCATACCGGCTCCTTGTTTCGATCCTTCCGCTCGAAGAGCGCTTCGCTGATCTGGAAGAGTTTTCCATTAAGCTCGGTGTGGGCGACCGCATGCTGAGCGAGGAACTCGATCAATTTGTCGCGCCCAAACATATGGACGGCCGCTGTCTTGTGCGGGTGTACCGGTCGGGAGTCTACATCACTGTGTTCCCTCCGCTCGGTCAGGGCGTGCCGGTCGACGCCGAAACCGCTCTTGCGCGCGTTCGCCAGACGGGCGTTCAGAACTTCGTGCAGTCAACGGTGGAGAAGGCCGTGCGCGACGCGTCCGGCGAGCCTGTGCGGATTGGTGATACAGTGCCCAGGCCCGAGGCCGATTCGAGCTGCAAGGTCGAGATCTCGCATGACGAGATGACTGCCACTGTGCGCATAACGGCTCCGAAAATGGGCGGCCGCCACCTGGAAGTTTCGGACGTTGTCAACGCTCTCAAAGCGCACGGAGTCGTAATCGGATTCAAAGAGGATGCGATCCGTCAGGCGCTCATCGAAGACCGGTACATGCAGGACATAGTCGCCGCAGAAGGCGTCGCGCCCGCTCACGGCCCGGATGCGCGGATCGAATACAAAGTCAATATCAAGAAAAATGTTACGCTCGAGCAGGATGACCGCGGCAAAGTCGACTTCAAAAACCTGAACCTTGTCGAGAACGTTGTGGCCGGCCAGATTCTCGCCGTGAAACTTCCAGCGAAACGCGGCGTGCCCGGCCGGTCTCTTACGAACCGAATCGTTCCTGCGCGCGACGGAAAAGACATTGAACTCCGGCAGGGAAAAGGCACAATTCTCTCCGACGACAAAACGAAATTGATCGCAGAGATCAACGGCCAGGTCGTTTACTCAAACCTGAAACTTTCTGTAGAACCCGTCTATCGCGTTGTCGGCGATGTTGGTCCCAAGACAGGAAACATCATGTTCCTGGGATCCGTCATAGTGGGCGGAAGCGTGCTCGACAACTTCGAAGTCAAAGCCGCGGGCAATGTTGATGTTCACGGGTCGGTGGGCAAGGCGAGAATCGAAGCCGAAGGCGATATCATTGTGAAGCAGGGGATCCTGGGCCGCGAAGGCGCGTTCATCGAATCGACGAGCGGTTCTTTGTTTGCGAAATTCATTCAGAGCGCAACCGTAAACGTCGCTGAAGATGTGGTCGCGCAGGAAGGAATCGTGCACAGCCAGGTGGACGCAGGCGGCAAGGTCGTCTGCAACGGCCGTCGCGCGCAGATTGTCGGCGGAGTCATTCGCGCGAAGAAGGAAGTGCGGGCGCGCATGATCGGATCGCCGTCTTACACGGCCACGGAAATTACCGTGGGAACAGATCCCCGCGTTCTCAAGCAATACGAAGAGCTCAAAGTACTCCAGAAAGATACGGAAGAAAAACTCAGCCGCGCGAAGAAGTCCCTTGCGACGTTGAACGCAAGAAAGAAGGCAGACCCGGACAGCTTTGCCCCCGCGCAGGAAGAACAGCTGCAGAAGACCGAGGACGCCAGCCAGAAACTCACTGCGCGCACGAAGGAAATTGCCGAAGAAATGGCAAAACTCGATGAATATATGACGCAGCTCTCCGCGCAGGGCAAGGTCCACATCGAAAAAGAAGTGTTCCCGAACGTAACCGTCACGATTCGCAATGTGGCCCAGCCGTTCTCTGACTCGTATCGTGCGGTCACATTGACGTACGAAAACGGGGTTGTAAAATTCAACAAACTGGAGAAAGCTGAAGAGAAAGCTGCGGCAACCCGCGGCGGAAGACGCAAATGAGAGTCATCGATCTACAGGTGTCCTATCAGGCGCTCCCAGAGCAGGCGAGGATCCAGGGGATGGAAATGGCGGCCGGCGCCTACAAGCAGATGGCCGCGCTCGCGCAGGCGCGTCAGGAGAATCTCAGCCGTCCAGAAAAGGTGATGCAGGCCGCGCAGACGTCGAGTTCTGCAATGTCTGCCGTGGATCTTCGTGAACGCCGCATCGCACAGCCGCTCACGCGTCCCCGCGACGCAAAAGAGCCGGAATCGTTTTTGTACACGGAACGCGGTGTAAAGCGCATGCCCGTGCAGAGCGTGGGCAAGAATCTGGATCTTTTCATCTAATATGGAATTTCTAGTTTTCGCTCTGCTCAATCTCGTCACCGGTCTTGTGCTGTATGTGCTGTTTTCGCTTCGCATGCAGGCGCAGCAGGACAAGATTCGCGCGGCTCATCCGCTGCAAAAAGAAACGGCAGAAAATATCCGTCAGGGGGTTCAGGCCATGAATGC
>CAZUJO010000532.1:0-2495 GCA_964619995.1 uncultured Leptospiraceae bacterium | reverse complement strand
TCCCGGTAGAGAAGTTCGAGCTTCAGATCGCGGCTGAATCCAAGCGATCCCGTGATCTGAATCGCCCGGTCAATGGCATTGCAGAGCGCTTCGCTCACATGCCATTTGGCCATCGAGATGACATGGCGCGCATCCTGCTCTGCGCGCAGAGTATGGGCCGCTTTCAGAGTCAGCATGACTCCCTGCTCGATTTCGAGCGCGCTCTGCGCAAACATCCACTGAATGCCTTCGTGTTCGGAAAGCTTTGCACCGAAGACTTCGCGTTCCAGCGCGTACGTGCGGGCCGTCTCCATGGCGCGACGGGCAAGACCGATCCATCGCATACAGTGTGTTAGTCGCGCAGGGCCAAGACGTTCCTGGCTCAGCCGGAAACCTTCGCCGACGCGGCCGAGAATCATATTCTCCGGAACCTCCACGTCTTCAAATGTCAGCTCGCAGTGACCGCCCGGTCCGTGCGATCCGAGCACTCCGATTTCGCGCACCATCGTGTAGCCTTTTGCATCGGTGGGCACAAGGAACATGGTCGTGCGGCGGAAGCTTCCGCCCACTCGCGCCATGACGATCAAGTATTTCGCGCCGTTTGCTCCCGTGCAGTACCATTTGCGGCCGTTGATCACATAACGGTCCCCTTTCTTCTCCGCATTGGTAATGAGACTCTGCGGATCGGCTCCCGCGCCCGGCGCGGGTTCGGTCATCGCAAATCCGGTGCGAATCTCGCCGCGGCAGAGCGGTTCATAAATCAGCTTCTTCTGTTCTGCATTCGCAGCCAGGTGCAGAAGGTGCATATTCCCTTCGTCGGGCGCATCGCAGTTGCAGATGTAGGGCGCAATGAACGATCTTCCCAGCTCTGAAAAAATGAGAGCTGTGCCGACCATATCGAGACCGAGTCCGCCTTCGCTCCGCGGCAGATGCGGCGTCCAGATTCCGCGGGCCTTCGCCTCTTTTCGCAGGGGTTGAACGACGTCATCCGGCAAACGTCCGGTTTCGTAGTCGTATTTGTCTTCAGCTGGTATGCAGACTTCTTCGACGAAGGCGCGGACCTTCTTCTGAAGCTCCGCAACATCTTTTGGAATGTCGAAGTTCATCGACTCTTTGTGCGGAGCCGCCCGCGCTCTGCCAGTTATTTTTTGGCGAGAATTTTGAGCGCCGCTTCTTTCAAGAAAGGGCTTACCGGGACGGAAACCATACCTTCGCGGTCGGTCGTGAGATCGGGCGCAAAACCGCTCTCCAGGCTGCGCAGGGATTCAGGCTTGATCTTATCTCGGCCGATCCATTCACCGAGAGCCAGCACCATGCGTTTTTGAATCTCTTCAATCTTTCGCACTGCGCCGGCGCGCTTGTAGTAGCCGTAAGCCAGCAGAGGAAGCCGGCGGTCAAACATGTAGTAATCGCCCAGGCGAACGAGTCCGTCTTTATAATCTGCTTTCGTGAAAAGGTCGCGCGCTTCCGGATAACGGCCCTCGTTGAAGGCCTGGTTGCCCTTTCGAATCATCTCCGCGCGAGTCTTAGAATCGATCACAGCATTCATAGTATCTGTGTCGGCAGGATTTGTCAATCCAGGAAGCATTCATAAGCTGTACTGACTCAGCAGAGCTGTTCCGGCGGGATTGGTGCCAGCTGGAACGGTGCTCAGGAGAGTGAGGGTCCCGGACAGCTTATTCCACCGAAATGATCGCATCGTGCCGGCCGCGCCGTCCGGCGAGAAAACAAACTGACCCGTCGGATCCACCGCAACGCCGTTGCCCTGGGTCGTATAGGTTACAGCCGTTCCAAGGGCGCCTGTCGTCTGATTGATAGGAAACACCTGCAGTCCAGAGCCTGCGGCAATCAGGAATCCCCCGTCAGCGCTGACTGCGCAGGATAACTGCGCAGCCGCCGCCACAAAGGGCGAGCCCGATATGGTAGAAAGAGCGCCCGTCGCTCCTATTGCGAAGGCCGCGACATTGGCGCCGCCTGTGTTCGTCGCGTAGAGCCAGCGATTCTGAGGATCGATGCAGATCCCGCCAGGCTGCGTCGCTGCGATCGCCGCGCCGAGCGATGTGAGAGCGCCGGTCGTATTGTTTACGGCGAACTGTGATACATTATTGCTCGTCTGATTTGAAGTATAAAGGTAGCGGCCCTGCGAATCAAGGATTGTCGTCTGCGTGGCCGTCGCGCCGGTGTTCGTGGCTGTAGAAATCAAAGTCACCGCACCGCTCGCCGCACTGTAGCTGTAAATATTGATCGTCGTTGTTCCGTTGTTTGTGCCGTACGCGAACCGCCCCGTATTCTCCACAACAAACGGATTGGAGTTCGGGCCGTTTGCAGTCACGGCCGTCTGGGTGAGATTTCCGGTAAACGCGCTGATTGCATAGGTGTAAACATTGCTGCCCACATCGTCCACAAATGCGAAATTTCCGGAAGGATCAAACGTGATGAAACCTCCGTTGCTTCCGTAGGCCACGCTGGAGGGATTGAGCGAAGCAAGGATTCCGCTGCGCCAGTCCACGCTGTAC
>CAZUJO010000531.1:0-2509 GCA_964619995.1 uncultured Leptospiraceae bacterium | reverse complement strand
TCCTGGAACTGTCCGCCGACGATGCGGGAATGAGCCTGCTGATCGAGAAAGGCACAAAAAACACGAAGCCCGTGCCAATTTCACTTTACAGAGGCGGCACAACGGTAGAATTCTTGCTCATTAAAAGCAGGGTTCAGAAAGATCTGAGCAGCCTTGCCCCCGGAAAATACTCCGTGGCATGCGAGGGCAGACCGGTCTTGAACTTCAGTTTATTTGATGAAAACGAAAATCACAACCAAGGGCGAAGTCACCATCGTTAAAATCGAAGGTGCAATCAAATCCGGAGACGAATACGAACTCGCGGAAAAGATGGAGAAATACATCAAGCCGGACAGCGCGCCCAAGTTCATTGTGGATATGAAGAAAGTGCCCTTCATCAACTCGGCGGCGCTCGGTCTTTTCCTGAACATCTTCAAGCATGTGGACTACTTGAAAGGACGCATGGTGTTTGCGGGTCTGAATTCAGACGTTGAGAACCTGATGGAAATCACGAAGCTCAGCTCCGTATTCGAGATTTTCAAAACGGTAGAAGAAGCGCTCGAAAGCTTCGATTTCTGAGAAAGCACAAGAATCCGCGCTTCCTCAGCGCGTGTAAAGCCGGCCCGTGATCGGATCGTAGTAGAGGCGCTTGCCTTCGGCCGGCTCATCTTCCGGCCTGGGATTGATGACTCTTTCGTGCGGCGTGTCATCTACCGGCCGCCAGCGCTCTTCCGAAGATCGCCTCTGTCCGGTAAATCGCTGCATTCTTTCCATCATTTCGCGCAGGGCTTCCTGCTCTGCCATCTTGCGCCGCAGATAACTGTCATAGTCGCGCAGTTCGCTTTCGCCGGGCCTGAGTCCCAGAGCGTAGCGCGAATAGAGGATGGCGCCGAGAAATCCGCCGGCGAGACCGCCGAGGTGCCCCATGTGCGAAATGAATGTAAGGATGCCGAAGACCTGGAAGAACAATGACAGCGCCGCAATTGCGATCGCTGCAGTGCGCGCTTTCATTGGAATGAAGAATACAAGAAGCGGCGAATTCGGATAGAAGACGGCCAGCGCGCCGAGCAAACCGAGTACAATCCCGGATGCGCCGATGGTTGGTCCCTGCGCTTCCGGTTGAAACAGAACGACGAAGAGACTGCTCGTGCATCCCGCCACAAACAGAAGCCATGCGAAACGCGGAGAACCCAGCGTATTCTCAAGGATCATGCCGAAGCTCCAGATGCCCAGCATGTTGAACATGATGTGCATGACGGGAAATGCCTGTCCGTCATGAAGAAAGAGAGCCGTGATCGGCTGCCAGATCGCTCCGTTCCAGAATTCAGAAGGCGTCAGACCGAATCGATCCACGATGGCAATCGAAGCCTCAAGCCCCTGCGTGTGGCCGACGTACAGCCAGACATAGATATGGATCAGTACGTTGATGGCTACGAAGCCTTTGGTGACGGGCTGCTTCATCTCATTCCAGTTTACGATCGGGCGTCCCGTCCGACAGCGTTTTTTTCCGCCGGAGACCTCGGAAGAAGGCCTGTATTTTGATGCTGTATGATGATTGAATCTTCGCGCGGACGCGATTTCCAGCGGTTGTGCATCCAGAAATACTGCTCGGGATACATGCGGACATACTTCTCAAGCACATCCATCCAGCGCCCGGTAAACGCTCCGATCTCCTCGTCGCTTCTTCCGCAGCGACCGAGGGACATCACCTCCATACGATAGCGGCCGTCCGGCTGGTAAATTGCGGCGCCGAAAAAAGCCGGCGAACCGGAAAGCGCAGCATAGCTCGCAGGTCCTTTATGCGTCGATGCAAGCTGACCCATGAATGGAACAAACAAACCACGGCTGCCTGCATTCTGATCGGCGACAAAACCGGCCACCTCCCCGCGCTTCAAACAGCGCAGCATGTCAGGACTGTTCATCATGCGCGGGGCGAAAAATCGCGCGCCGAACCGCCTGCGCGTTTGTTCCACAAGCTTCTGCGTGTACGGGTTTACCTGAATCGCCGCGTATGCGTTCAGCTGCATTCCCGCAAGCATGACCGCATGCGAAACCATCTCCCAGTTCCCCAGATGGCCGACGACCAGAACCACCCCTTCGCCGCGATCGTATGCCGATCGAAACTCGCGGAGGCTCTCCTCCTCCCAGTAGATGCGGGACTTTACAAAGTCCAGCGGCCAGATGCCTGAAAAATAAAAATCAAATGCATTTGCGGCGACACTGCGGTAGGCATGCCGGGACAGATTCTGGATTTCTGCGTCACTGCGATCTGGAAATGCCGTGCGCAGATTCATCAGGGTTCGTTTCCGCACGCGGGAAACGAGCAGGCGGCCGAGCCAGCCCAGGAATCGGCCGCAGAGCTCCCGCCCTCTCAGGGGCGAGAACAGGCCGAAAAAGCCAAAGATCAGCCTCACAAGGTTGACCTCAAGCAGCCAGCGCCATTTCACCGGCACAAAATAAGGATTGACTCGGGAGCAACCACTTATTTTTAGATGCATGCCTGGACGCGATCCAAGCGGCGGCTTTGGCT
>CAZUJO010000530.1:743-2527 GCA_964619995.1 uncultured Leptospiraceae bacterium | reverse complement strand
GTATTCTTTGGCTTGCGAAAATTAGTAGAAATCAAAATAGCAAGACACTTCATCAAATAGGTATGAAATCTGAGCATCTTCTGTAGGAGTTTGAACAAAAAGCCTTGGCTGCTTGAGCGTTTCGACCTTCCCGAGAACCTCAATGAATTTCCTCAATTTCAGAAGCTGAAGCGCATCAGCGAATGGGCCGCAGAGAAGGCCAAAATTGAACTTTCTCAACGCGACGACGCTGTCATCAGTCTCGATGACTCCCTCTTGGGTGTCCGGGATCGCTTGGGCGAGGACATCTATCTCGACATCGAGATAAGCCGCGACCAGTTCAACGCTTTGATCGCAGAGAAGCTCGATGAGTCCATTCAAGCGACCAGGGAGACACTGGAAAAGGCGGGTCTTGGCCCACACGACGTCGAACGGATCGTCTTTGTTGGTGGGCCGACTCATTACCGACCCCTGCGTGACAAGGTAGCGTTTGAACTGGGGATTGCTGCCTCGACGGATGTCAATCCAATGACGGCCGTGGCCGAAGGCGCAGCTGTCTTTGCCGAATCGATCGACTGGGCGTCGCAAAGTCGTGGGCGGAAAAGTTCGCGCGGTTCTATCAGCGCTGGAGGGGCGCTGGACGTGTCCCTCAATTACATCGCGCGAACCCCGGATTCCAAGGCAAAGGTTCTCATCAATCTGGGCGGCGAACCGACACCTGGAAGCGAATTCCAGATTGACAGCCTCGACACGGGCTGGTCGTCAGGGCGAATTGCATTGCGAAATGGAGCCTCGGTCGAGGTTTCGCTCCTTAAGCCAGGAGAAAACGTCTTCAAGGTCTTTGTTTTCGATGGATCTGGTGGAGCGATCAGGCTTGCCGAGGATAAGATTACCATTTCCCGCACGGCAGCGAGCATCGACGCCATACCTGCATCCCACTCCATTTTCGTCGAAGTTCTGGACAGGATTGGCGGAAAATCGGCGATTGATTACTTGGTTCGAGAAGGTGACCAACTGCCCCAGAAGGGGAAGAAGACATACAAAGCCGCAGAATCCCTAAAGGCGGGGAGCTCAGGAGCAATCCGGATCAAGCTGTGGGAAGGAGATATCCAGGATCCCGTTCACGACAATCGACCGATTGGTACCCTGAAAATCAGTGGTTCCGATATCGAGGACGGAGTGATCGCTGCCGGCGCGGAGCTCATCTGCGAGTATGAGGTGCTGGATTCGGGCAATATCATTCTCGAAGTCTCGGTGCCATCCATCGGCGGATCGTTCCACTCAGGCCGAAACTTCTATTCTCGCCAAGAAGGACAGATTGACTATTCCAAGGCGGCCCAACTGGTGGAGGAACAGTCCTTGGCCGCCCGAAGCAGATTGGATGAGATCGAGTCGCAAGTCGATGATCCAAGGCTCGACCAAGCGCGTGAAAAGCTTGATCAGGCGGACATGGTCCGTGCGGGCGAAACCGATCCCGAAGTTGCAAAGCAGGCCCTTGACAAGGTTCAAGAAGCAAAGCGACTGTTGGCATTGGCCCGGAAGGATCACCTCAAAACCATCCGGCAGATTGAGCTGGATCGGCTGGTTACGCATTTCAACACTTACGTCAGAGAATTCGCACGGCCGACCGAGGCGACTGTTTTCGACAATCTCACACGTACGGCGCAGCGCTCGATCGACAGCAATTCCGCCGATTTTGAAGCGCACCTTGATGAGATGCGCGGCAAGAATTTTGCCATCCTTTGGCGTCAGGATTGGTTCGTCGTCGAGCGTTTCAAATGGCTTGCTAGTGCGAGCCACCTCTT
>CAZUJO010000530.1:0-733 GCA_964619995.1 uncultured Leptospiraceae bacterium | reverse complement strand
GATGACCATGAGCACGCCAAGCTGGTCCTGCTCGGTGGCGAGGCGCTCAAAATAAACGAAATCGACAAACTACGCGATGTTGTCGCTTTGATGGATAGTATCCGCTTTGCCACAAGTGGTGAAGACGAGATGCTAGCAGGCGCAAACATTCTTCGTGGGAGCTAATCATGGTGAAGGAGGCCTGGCTCCCGATTGGTTTTACAATGCCAGACGGGGCGAAAGTAAAGACAGTGCTCTACGCTGGCCGCGATTGGCAAATCCTTGAGTCAATCGGTGGCGGCAGGGTTCTAATTGCGGAAGAGCAGCTGATCCAGAAATGGCTCGGCGATGGCCTGATTGAGGATGGGCTCTTCCACGGCTTCGAATTTGACAACCGGCGTCTTGGCCAATTGTCGTCGGGTGCGAGCCAACTGCTTTGCCCGATCGGCGACGGACCAGCGCCGAAAAACAAGGCCGAGGCTATCGCCTTTGCGGTTGCCATGCGTTCGACGAGGGAGGTGGCCGATTTCCTTCCACTTCAGGATGCGATCTATGTGGAGAAGATCAGCAGATTGCTGCCAACCTATTTGCTTGGTCCTGAGACACCGGCCGAGACGGTTGCTGGATTCTGGTTGACCGGGGGCATCGAGATCCCGGTTTCATCATTTCGCCGTATGCGCCAAGCTATGGGGTGGCTCGCACCAACGGACCTGAAGGAAATCATCGAAGCGGCAGGCTTTGTTGTTTCCGAAGT
>CAZUJO010000529.1:0-2567 GCA_964619995.1 uncultured Leptospiraceae bacterium | reverse complement strand
ACCCCCTCCGGAAGAAGGAACCGTCCGCGAAATCATCATGGATGCTTCGCTGCGTTCCATGAAGCTTTCCATCGGCCAGATTGATTCCGATTTCAAAACGCGCATGAACGGCATTCGGGAAGACCATCTCGTGCTCCGCTTTATCAAAGACCGGGAACTGGAAGACTATGAGATTCAGGTCACGGCTGCCGGACCGGCGCAGATCCGCGTCCCGCATTCAAAGAAGATGGAGAATTTCGTTGGCCAGGAGCGAGTGCAGAGCAGCGAACTCATCGGCGACTCGGCCGGATTTCGGCTCGTCGCGTCTGCGCGGGACGGACGGGTGATGCAGTATGTCGAGTTTGAACTGGCGGCCAAATATTTTATCAGCCGGGCGGGCGAAGAGCGTATGAAGTTCCTCCTGACTTTAAAAAAGATATTCCCTTCGCTGGACAAGAATTCGCGGAATAAGAAAGGTATCTATATGTTCGGCCGTGTCAAACTGGGCCAGCAGGCGGATTCACAATGAGCGCGTTGAGTTGCAGCCTCGCATGCATTGAGTGCGGCGCTTCGTATGACATTCACCAGGTGCGATACCTCTGCGACTGCGGAGGCTTGCTTGAGGTGCGTCATGATCTCGACGCGATTCGCACGAAGACTGCCGCCGAATGGAAGACTCTTTTTGAATCGCGTTACCGCTCCGCCGAATATCCCTTTTCTTCGGGCGTGTGGGGAAAGAAAGAGTGGGTTCTTCCGCACATTGCAAACGATCAGGTGGTATCTCTGGGCGAAGGGGCCACACCAATGGTCGGCATTCCGCGCTTCGCGCGCGAACTCGGACTTGGATCCGTTCTCGTAAAGCAGTGCGGCGTAAGTCATACCGGATCTTTCAAGGATCTTGGAATGACCGTGCTCGTCAGTCATGTGGTCTCTCTTCGCGCGCGCGGCATACCGATTCGCGCCGTCGCATGCGCATCGACGGGAGATACGAGTGCCGCGCTTGCGGCGTACGCGGCTGCGGCCGGCCTCGACACAGTCGTATTTCTTCCGGCTGGAAAAGTTTCGAATGCGCAGCTCGTGCAGCCCGTTTCTTCCGGCAGCCTTGTCTTGAGTCTGGAAACAGATTTCGACGGCTGCATGAACATTGTCAAAGAAGTCACCGCCGACCGTTCTCTGTATCTTGCAAATTCCATGAACCCCCTTCGCATTGAAGGGCAGAAGACGATCAGTTTCGAAATTGTGCAGCAACTCGGATGGGAAGTGCCAGACTGGGTCGTCATCCCCGGCGGAAATCTCGGAAACGTAAGCGCCCTTGCGGCCGGCTTTGATCTCCTGATCGAAACCGGAATCATCGCGAAGCGTCCCCGCATTCTCCTCGCGCAGAGCCAGCGCGCGAACCCGATGTATCTTTCCTACAAGAACGACTATCGTTATGAGCCTGTTCAGGCGCAGCGAACGCTCGCATCCGCGATCCAGATTGGCAATCCCGTTAGCTTCCCCCGGGCAAAACGCGCGCTGCAGAAGTACGACGGCATCGTAGAACAGGCAACAGAACAGGAGCTGGCCGATGCAGCCGCCCGCGCCGATCTTCACGGGCTTTTCAACGATCCGCATACAGGCGTGGCTCTTGCGGCTCTCATCAAATGCGCGGAACGCAAAGACATCAAACCTGGCGAACGCGTCGTGGTGATTTCGACCGCGCACGGTTTGAAGTTTCAGGAATTCAAGGCCGGGTATCACGCGGGGACTCTTGAAGATGTAAAGGGCCGTTTTACAAACCAGGTCCGGGTTCTGCCTGCGAAGGCTGATGCTGTCCGCGGAGCGCTCGAAAGCTTCTTTCAGAGAAAATAGAAATGGATTTCGATCGCAGAATTCAGGAGTCCGTCGAGCGGCGAAAGATCCTGATCAAGTCGTATCTTCTGCGCGAAGAAGGCGAGGAAAAACTCGAACGCATCATCCATGCGGTTCTGCGCGCCTGTGCGCGCGAAGACTTAATGGGGCCGATCTACGCATGCATGCGCGAACTGGTTCAGAACGCGGCCAAGGCAAATCTGAAAAGGGTCGTGTTTGAAGAGCAGGGTCTCAATCCATACGATGAAGCCCAGTACCGATTCGGGCTGGAGGCCTTTCGCAAGAGTCTCGCGTCCAAGCGGATCCAGCACTATCGTCCAATCCTTCACGCGCGCGATGTTCCGTTCTACGTAAAGATCAAATGGGACCACCGCGTTCTTCTGCTGAATGTGGAAAACTACTTCGCCATGCTCGACGTGGAGGAAAAGCGAATCCGCGAAAAGTTCGTCCACTCCCGCGATATGGACAACCTGTACGAATTCTTCATGACCTATGGAGACTCAACCGAAGGCGCCGGTATGGGCATTGCGATGGTGCAGATTCTGCTCAAGCAGGCCGGGATGGACGCGCATAACTTTACGATTCACTCGGATACTGTCAAAAACCGCACGTCTGCCCGGCTCGTCATACCCCTGTCGCCCGACTACCAGGCCCCCCGGCGCCGATTCGAAGAAGAGGTCAAAAGGAGAGGAGTGGAAGCTGCTTTTCTCCGAAAAGAAATACAGGACGGGAAACTG
>CAZUJO010000528.1:0-2579 GCA_964619995.1 uncultured Leptospiraceae bacterium | reverse complement strand
CCAAATTAAATCCCGCTTTGATCATTCTTGCCGGGGTAGGGTTCCTCTATTGTGCGAAACCCGTACCGGTTCAGGATCTGACGCAGGCCCGCGATGAGCTGGCTCTTGCGGAAGAGGAAAAGGCACCGGAATACTCACCGGCCAATTTCACCGCAGGCCGCGAAGCCCTGCTGGCATCGCACCAGCAGCTTGCATCGGAAGATTACGATGCCTCCAAAACAAAGGCCGTGGAATCTTTCGATAAGGCCCGTGCAGCCAGAACAGAGGCTGCGCCCAAATACACGGAAGCCACTCGTGCAGCAGCAGCAGCCTCCATTGCGAAGGCAGATGAGTCGTTCGCAGACGAGCTTGCAAAAGACGATTTTGCAGCGGCCAAGCGCCTTTACGGCGAAGGTCAGCAGCTTCAGGGGCAGGCGCAGGCGGCTCAGCCCGGCGACGCGCAGCTGAACGCATACCGTCAATCCTATAGAAAATATGAAGCATCCAACGCTGCGGGCGAAAAGGCCCAGAGCGCTGCGATGGCCCGCAAAGGCGAAATGATTCAGTCTCTTGCCGGCGTCCAGGCGACGATCGACAAGGCGCAAAAATACGGAGCCATGGAATATGCTCCGCAAGAACTGCAGGCCGCAAAAGCAGCCATTGGCGATGCGTCCGGCGATTTTGATGCGGGCCGTCTGAAAACTGGATCAGTAAAACTGAAGCAGGCAGAAGAGCAGGCGAATCTCGCGCTTTCCAAGTCTATCGAGCAGTACGCTGCGAAGAAGAAGGACGAAGCTACATTTGCTGTGAATGGCGCAGAGAAAGAAACAACGGGAATCCCGGCTGACAAAGAAGAAGCCAAAACACTCCGCGATTACGTTTCTGCCGCCCGCGAAGCTCTGAACTCTTCCACAACCAACTACGGAAATCAGAAGTACGAAGACTCCATTCGTGATTCTGAAGAGGCTATCCGCCTTGCGGGAATCATCCGCGACCAGGCTCTGGCAGCTCAGGGAAAGTATGTGGGCAACCGCAATACGAACGTAGGCGAAGCCGCTCCCGGCAAACTTCCTCAGGGATGGCAATTGTATCAAGTGCAGAAAACGAAACCCGAAGACTGCCTGTCCTGCATCGCAGGCCGCAAGCAGGTCTACGGACAGACTCAGCTCTGGACTCGGATCTTCAGCGCAAACAAAGACGTAATCAAGAACCCGAATCTGATCTTCCCGGGTCAGCAGCTCTTCATTCCGCCGAAGACCGGCAACATCCCGGCTCTGAACCGCGCAGAAATCCTGAACAACACTCAGGAACCTCAAAAGCCGCAGACACAGCCGCAGAAGCCGCAAACGCAGCCTCAGACGAACATGAAGCCGTCTGACAGCAAGATGGAGCCGGCTCCTCAGGAAAACATGAAGTAACAGAACAGCTCCCGGAACTCCGGAATCTGTAAAAAGCCCCGGAAATCCGGGGCTTTTTTGTTTCTGGGATCAAAATAGGTTGATGCGGCCCGGATGCCGCCTTACCGTCGGGTATGCGCGCGATTCGGTCCGGCATCATTCTCAGTTGTCTCTTTGTTTATTCCTCCGCTCACGGATTTCCGCGGTTCAGTCGAAGCGATTTCTCAAACCCATCCGGCGAAGCGAGCTTTGCCATTTATCGTTCGATCGCGTTCAGCGACTTCACGGTCGCGTCGCTCCGCTACCTTCCGGATGGCAGGCGCGCGATTGCCGGCTCCTCGGACGGCCAGGTTGCCTTGATCGATCTTACGCAGGGGAAGCGGTTGTGGACCACGCGGCCGCTGCGCGACTTCAAGGACTGGATCGGCATTCTGGATGTGGATGCCGCGGGTCAGCGCTTCGCGTTCATTGTTTCCCCCGATCAGGGATCACAGTATTTGTCTCTGTATGTCGCATCCACCGCTGACGGAAAAATCCTGAAGCGGATAGGAGATCAGAATTCCAATCTCTACCAGAAGCACTTCGACTACGAAATCGATCTGCGCTATCCGGGCGCTGAAGCGGCAAACAAGCGACTGAAAGAGGACAACCTCGAAGCGTACTGGATCGTTCGTCCTTACGATGCGCGTTTCACTTCGCGCGGCGGTCTGATCTCTTCATGGATGAACTCAGCCGACACGCATGCAATGTTCGACCGGTCCTTCCGGATGTTCGACGCGTCCTACAAGAAATCGTGGGAGTACCAGGTGAAGGCAGATGAGAATACGTGGGATCCTCTGGAACCTGCGGGTTTCAAGAACGGCCTTCCTCCTCCGCCGATTGTGGAAATGGCGGATGGTTCTTTCCTGTTCGGAACGCCGCATGCGCGTATTCAGAAACTGACGGAGTCGCTTGCGCGCGAAAACATGAAGAAGCCAAATCTTGTGGATCAAAAATTCGCCCCCATCTTTGCAAACCCGCGCAGTTTGAATCCTGATTTTGACGACAGAGCGATGCCGATCTCGTCGCTCGACACCGACGGAAGAACCGTATACGCATCCGCAGGCGACGGGGGCAACCGGCAGGTTTTCGCATTCGATGCCGGAGGAAGAAGAGAAATCTTTCATTCGCATGAGTTTGACACGACACGCGTTCGAATCAGTC
>CAZUJO010000527.1:0-2579 GCA_964619995.1 uncultured Leptospiraceae bacterium | reverse complement strand
GCTCCACGTTGTCCCGCCGTCTGTTGAAGTTCGCGCAAGAATGCCTGTAGCGGCATCGCCGACGACAACCAGACGGCCGCCAGCGTATGCGATATCGGCAAAATCAATTCCTGTGGCCCCTGAGACTGCGAGCGCTTGCGTCCATGTGATCCCATCTGCGGACTTGAATACATAAGCGGTCGTCGCTCCCGATCCCATGGCAAAAAATCCCGCGGGTGTATAACGCACGCCGGTCAACGCAATGCTCGTATTACTCGTTACGGTTCGCTGCGTCCACGTAAGCCCGTCATTCGACGTATATGCCTTGCCCTGATCTCCAACAGCCACGTAGGTTTTCGTCGAGAAAACAAGGTACGCAAGGGTTGTTGCGATGAGTCCTGCCAGACCGTCCGATCCCTGCGATGTATCGAAGGGGCTGACCTGGATTTTCACGCAGGAAGATAAGGACAGGATGAGTGCGAGGACAGGCGCAACCGCAGCTTTCATATAGATACAACGCCCGAAATAGGTCGGATTGCCTACTTTTTTTGGTTTTTTCCGACTGCGTCCCGCCGAGGCTGGCTCGTGCGCGCAGTGATTCAGAGGGTTCTTTCTGCGTCCGTTGCCATTTCGGGCGCCGTGCATTCGCAGATCGGCCGCGGGCTTCTGGTCCTGGTTGGGATTGAGGATGCCGATGATTCAGGCGATGCCGGGTTTCTTGCGGGAAAAATCGCCCGCATGCGTCTTTTCGACGATGACCGGGGAATTCCGAATCTCAGTGTAGGCGAAGTATCCGGCGAAATTCTCGTCGTTTCGCAGTTCACGCTTTTCGCATCGACCAGAAAGGGGAACCGACCGTCCTACATTCGCGCGGCGAAGCCGGAGCATGCGGTGCCTCTTTATGAAGAATTTGTGCGTCTTTTGACTCAGGAAGCGGCGCGGCCTGTGAAAACAGGAGTGTTCGGCGCCGACATGAAGGTGTCGCTTACAAACGACGGACCGATCACGATCCTCATAGACACGAAGAATCGCGAATGATCATTCACTTTCAAGAATGAGCCGGTTGTTCAGTGCCTGCACGGGCCGCGCATTGTTCGCAAAAATACTGCGGAAAAGAGCGATTTCCTGCTCCGAAATTTCCACGGGCTGCTTCATCACGATCCATTTGAGACCCTCAGAACAATCCGGAGTCGTGAGCGACCCCACGTAGGTGAAATAGCCGCGCGAAGGAGGCAGAAGCAGCATCGGAGTGGCGCGCGTGGATGCCGTTTTCTCTCCCTTTTCCTTCGGCGCGTTTTCGAGAATCGCTTTGAGGAGCGGATTGCTTTCGCCTTTCTTTAGAAGAACACCCACCACGGCAATGTTGCCGGCTGCGTCTTTGTGCACAAAATGAACTTCCATATCGGACGCAAGTCCGCGGATCGTATGTTCGCTTCGAACATGAAAGTGATACTGAACCAGATTGAAACGAGTTTCGCCGATCGTCATAGCGCCCGCGCCCGCAGCGTTCACCTGAATTGTATGACCGTTATTCGAAATAGAAAGCGGAGCATCGGAATAGTCGAACCGAATCTCCTCCAGCGATGCGCGCGTGGTTTTCTGGATGTCGATGGGCGACTGCAGCCGGCCCGCGCCGCAGACGCCGCCCCAGTCCTCAAGCTTCTCGTAGTTCCAGTGCTTGCTGAACAGGTCGTTCCATTTCTGGCAGGAAGCAAGGCTCAAGAGGGCAATGGAAACAACGACGGATGCGCGCATTCGTCCAGACGGCCATACCATGCCCGGGGCCGAAATCATTTTCGCATTGCGCCCGGGTCTGGATTATGTCTCATGATGCCGCTCCGGGGCCTCCATCCGGCGATTATTATAGAAGAAACTGATGCCGGGCGCCCGCCTCAATCCTTCCGGAATCGGTCAAAATCCGGGAATCGCTTCTCGAGCGCGCTTTCGGTGAAATGCCCGACCCAGCCTGCTTCATCTGTGAAGATCCGGATGCATTTGAAATGCGGAGCCGATCCCATGTCGAACCAGTGTTTTGTGCCGGCCGGCACGCGCAAAAGATCGCCGCGCTCGCAGAGGATTCCGATGATTTTTTCGCCTGCGTTGACATAAAAGAGGCCCGAGCCATCGACGAAGAACCGAACCTCATCGTCCGTGTGCGTGTGCTCGGCGAGAAACTTCTGCCGCAGCGTCTGGTGATTCGGCGTGTGCGAGTTCACAGAAACAACGTCCGCCTTCTGAAACGAACCTTCTCTCATAATCCGGTTGACCGAAGCATTGTATGCATTCAGGATCTCCGCCTGCGTCGATGCGTCGCTCAGGCCCTGGTCTGCCGTCCAGTGTTCGATCTGGATTCCGTGGCCGGCTAACGTTTGTCCGATTTCTTCGCGGCTGCTGTGACGTGACAGCGTCTGCGCGTTCTGGTCAAAGATTCTCAGATAGCTCATGCGGTATCCTCAATTGCACCTGGCCGCGCTGAATGCGATCAGGCATTTCCCGACGAGGGCGTCTCTTGCATTCACGCAGCGGCTGAGTTTTTCGAGTTCCGCGTTCATGCATTTCTTGTATCCCTGCACTTCACCTGTCTTAAAGGTTTCAAACTC
>CAZUJO010000526.1:0-2595 GCA_964619995.1 uncultured Leptospiraceae bacterium | reverse complement strand
GGTCCGCTCCTTTCAAAATCGCGATGACTTTGCGAAAGTGATCCACTACCCGAGGGTATGCTCCGACCAGCTCCGGGATTTCACATCGTTTCAGTAATGCGGGATTGATGAAGAGCGGTGTGTCGCGGTCCAGGATTGCATCAAATGCTCCCGCACGCTGAAGAGCGTCCCTATCGAGATGAAAGTGCTCGCTAATTGAAACAGGCATACTCAGTTGTCCCTCATGGGTTCAGGGGCGGTCGGAAGGGGAAAGGCGCGCCCAATGGAACGATTCGCCTAACTCAAACTCAATCCGCCCATCTTCATCAGGGCCGGATACGATTCGTATCTGGATACTCGCGCCGGCCTCATGGCAAGCTCCGATGAGTATCAGACCATCTGCTCCATTGCCTCCTTGACTCCGGGTAATTGCGAAGGCCTTTACAAGTTCTTTGCTTTGGCAGTAGATTGATCCCCGTGCAAGGCTTGCCGGTGAGACCGCTCTGGCTCTTGCAAGCTTCGCCTCGTATTCCGCGCGTTCCTTCGCCTTTGTCTCTTCGGCTCTTTGCCGCTCGGCTTCCGCGCGCTGTCGATAGGCTTGTTCTTCCCTGCGGCGTCTAAAGAACGGCAGGTCTTCTTTGAAGGCTGGATCGGCTCCGCAGAAGTGACGGTACAAATCCAGATACTTCGCGACCTCCTCCTCGGTCCGTAGAGCGTTCGCGTTCTCCCCAAAATTCTCAATGTCGCTCCGCCGGTGAACCTCAGCGATCCCCTGTGGTGTGCGAATCACCAGCATGTTGCGGTTGTTGACGTTGCCCGTGGAGCTGAAGCAGGCCTGGTTTTGCTGGCAGAACTCAAAATTCCTGAGACGCCCAAAACCGGGGCATAGCTGGGTGCTTGCGTCTATTGCATGATCCTTCGCAAACTCAAGGTCGGTCTGACATCGTGCGAAGTAGATACCAGCTGCCAGTGTGGTGAGAGCAAGGAGCAGTCCGTTCCTGGAGGGCATATACCCCATGTACGGGGTGTTGCTTTTCTAGCGTCAACTCTATTCTCTTTCGATGAATCAGGAGCAGTTTCTCCGTCGAGTAGGGAACCGTATTCGCGACTTAAGGATCCAGAAGAAGCTTTCGCAGGAGGACATGGACAGCGGAGATTCCGCGATTCCGGTGACCACTTACCAGGAAATCGAATATGGCAATCGCAATTTCACCATGCACACTCTGTTCAAGATTTCGAAACGCCTCGGTGTGGAGCCACGCGACTTGTTGGACTACTGAGCGTTACCGGGGACGCGGTCTCCGGATTGTGGAACCTTCACCCACCAGTACTGCACCAAAAGAAAAGAGGCGAACCAACCCGTCCGCCTCCAAATTCATCTCTCCGCCGCGATCCTGAGCCTTGCTTCCTTGAGCACGCGCTGCCTTTCCAGGAGAGCGAAAGGCGCACGTTCTCCGTCCAGTTCCATTAGGCGCTCTTCAAGGCGCGCCCGGTAGACCTCCAGAAATCCCAGCACTTCCTTCAAGTATATGCCTTCCTGAGCACGCTTCTCCATGATCAGGAGCGGCCTCAGCTTCTCACGTTCCCGTGAGGCCAGCGAATGCGCGTCGCATCCGTGCTCTCGCGGGCGAAAGCCCTCACGGAAGTCGTGGTGAAGTGAGAAGTCGATCAACGCCCGTTTGCGCTCTGATTCGGTGCGCTTTCGGGCCCTGAGTCCCGCAGCGTGCAGTCCTCTGATGAACGCAGCCATTGTCTCCCGCAGGAATGGTCCTGCTATGTGTATTGTCTTCATGGAATGATTGTAGCCTGTCCGAGGCCCAGGTCCAAGAATCGGGATGCGTTGGTTTCGATGACCGTCCCGGAGACGATGAAAGGTTTGACCAATTGCACTCATGATGCATAGACTGCTCCATGAGTGCGAATGATGCTGGAATCACAAGTGAGGTAGAACTCGCGTCAAGAGAAGCAGCAGGCCGAGCGGCTCGACCTTCAGTTCGCCTTCTACTACGACACGGCGATTCGATCGGTCCGGCACTCATGCTGCGGTTGGACCACATGACGGCGGTTCACTTTGCTACAACCATGCGACTTGAGGAAGCAGACCTGCTCATTCAGTTGTCTGATGTCACTGGCCAAATACGGATACGCCCTTTTTCTGGCCTGCTCTTCATCCGCATTGTCAAATCCCTCAACCGGGTCCTGGCTGTGGATCTGGTGCGCGCGCAAGAAAACCTAGTGGATCTTGCGAGTCCATTTTCATATCGTCTACGCGGCGTACTATGCGCTGATCCATTCGGTGAATTGCTATCTATGGATTCAACGGACGCTCACGCGTATCTGGATATCCTGGCATCTTGCGACAACCTTGATCAAGAACACCCATCTCGTCGTCCCATGCGGCCTGGAGAATCGCGTGACCCATTTCTTGTGAATTGCGAGATATAGCCAGGGAGGTTCCACAACCCCGGATTTTGGAACCTGATTTGGTCGATCACTTTTTAAAAAGAAATAAACCCCATCTCGTTTATGAGATGTGAATACAAACGGCATAGCAAGCATCCCCGGGCTCGGCATCCAAGCAAAGCCCAAATAGACAATCGCAAAGGTTGCATACCC
>CAZUJO010000525.1:0-2596 GCA_964619995.1 uncultured Leptospiraceae bacterium | reverse complement strand
GTTGACCGCTTCGCCCTTGAAAAACTGCTGGGTGCTGCCCTGACCCGAGGTCATGTCGACGAACAGTACGTTTCCTTCCTCCGTTTCGGAGAAGGAACTGGCCAGTCCTGCGGCCACGTCTGCATCGCCGGTTGTGTTACCCACCCCTGCCAGGGCGATGAGCTTCGGCTTGTGCGTCAAATTCTCGCTCTCGAAGAATCCAATGACGCGGTCGCGCAAGGTATCGAAGTAGGCGTGCATGTCCTGTTCAGGATCCCATGGGGCGATCTCATTCGATGCGTTGCCCGATTGGGCGGATTCACTCGTTCCTGGACCGAGCAAACCGGCGACCGGATTGCGCAGGCGCTTTCTGCGCTTCATGTACGGTATGGTGAGAAAGAGATTGAGCCCGGCGTGACGAAGTACGTCGACCGGCCGCTTGATCGTCCGGTCGATGTACAGTTCAATGGCGAACGCCCACAAGATGCCTAGTGCGAGACCCCCCACCGCCGCGCCAGCCGCGAACGTAAGCGACTTGTTTCGCATCATCCGGGGTGGGGACGGGGTTTGCACCTGACTGATGTTGGTGACCCGTCCGGCTCCGAGCGCCTCGTTGATGCGCGATTGCTCCAACGTGGCGGAGAAGTAGCGATAGTTGGTTTCCTCGATTGTCTTTCTCCGCTCGAGCTCTTGAATCAGGAGCTCCGCCTTTTCCATTTTGGCGACATCTACGCCCACCTGTTCCAGTTGCGCCTTGAGGACCTCGATGCGGGTACCGAGCGCAGCAATGCGGGCAGACTCCACAACGGGATCGATGGACAGGGGACTACCCAGCACCCTCGGGGAGGGATTGATCGTTTGCGCGATGCGCAGCAATCCGGGAAAGTCCTTTTCAAGCTGCAGCTTTTTCGCCTCAGCCGCTTTGACTTGGGCAGTCACATCCCTGAGCCGTGGGCTCTCCGCTGTGAAAACAAGAGACAGTTCGCGCTCCCGCGCTTGGAGAAGATTGAAGCGTTCCACCGCGCTTTGGTATTCCGCGAGCGGGAGGGTCGAAAGATCGATGCTGGACTCAGTCGTAGGCTGAGACGTTTCAGCTGAGCGAGCTCCGTCGGCTTCGCGAAGACGCCTGAGCATCGCCTGGCCCTGAGCCATCTCCGCTTCGGCTGCCAAGATGTCATTGCGTAATTTGTTGATATTGTCGCCGAGCGTACGTTTGGAGTCCTGCAATGAGATGATCCCGGCCTTTGTGCGGGCCCGTTGGAGATCCTCCTCCGTCTGCTGAAGCTTGGCTCGGAGCTGCTCCGTTTGCTGGACAAACGCATCGTCGAACGTAGCCCCGGGCCGATGGATCTCAAGGTGCCGCTTGAGATAGGCATCGATGATTGTGGCGAGGACAGGTTGGACTATTTCCTGACGGGGATGGGTGAAGGTGATTTCCAGCACGCTGCTATAAGGAAGCACCTCGATGGCAATTCCGTTATGAACCTCGGCAGCGGCGGCCAGCTTTGGATTCGGTGAGTCGTCACCTGGCTCGAGAATCTTCTCGGTTCCGAACAGGTCTGCCGCGCGCTGAGCCAAATCGAGACTCGTGATGATGGCGACCTCTCCGCTCAGGATGTTCTCGCCACGGCTGGAGAGTTGACGAATCGCGCCTTCGGCGGCGGGCCCCGGTTTGTTTTCCTCCTGCACATAGCGGATGAAGAGCCGGGCCTGAGAGGCATAGACTTTTGGAAAGAACTTGAGAATTCCGACTGCCACTACGATTCCAAGCACGGCCAGAGTCAGAATCTTCCATTTGTGACGGAACAAGATGTAGTAGACGTCATTGATGGAAATGTTGGCGCCAGCCGGTGAGGCGAGCGATTGCGCGCGGGCGTGGCTGCCAGCGAAGTCTGATTCGTAGTTTGGTTCCATGATGACGCAGGTTTAAAGTTCAGCCGATGTGTCGGTAGAGAAAATTGCCGATCCACCGTGAGAGCGACAGGGGAAGTCGGCGGAAAACGCCGGTGTGCCAACCGCTCGTGCGGTCCGGCGCCTCGATCCATGTCTGTGCAACGACGTCGCGTACCCAATAGTGGATGACGCTTTCCTTCGTACCCCAGTTGAGCTTGAAGGTTCGCAGACCCTCGTTGTCGAGGGAAGTCCGACCAAAATCCAGGTGCGTGTATCCTTGTTTTGCAAACGCGGAAATGGCCCGCCACATGACAAGGTTGTTGCCCCGGGCCTGTTGGTGGCGCTCATCCGATGCTCCGTATTTGTAGTGCACCGTTTTTCCCGAAAACAGGTAAACGGCTCCGGCGATGGTTTCGCCATGAAGTTGGGCAAGAACAATTGCGCCTTGTCCGGCGGCCAGCAGAGGCTGCAAGCCGGAAAAGAAGTGCATGGGTTGGGGGGGCAAACCGTGGCGACGACGGGTGAGGGCGAGCAGCTGATAAAAGCGTTCGATGGCTGCAGGTTGGCTGGAGAACTCAATGGTGACTCCGGCTTGTTCTGCTTTGCGTACCGCTCTTCGGACGGAGGAGTCGAGGCCCTTGGCGAGAGTGGTCTCGCCCGCCTTCAGTTCCAGTTCATGGGTGTAGAAGGCAGTTGCGGGAACGGCGTCGGGCATGAACTGCGA
>CAZUJO010000524.1:0-2597 GCA_964619995.1 uncultured Leptospiraceae bacterium | reverse complement strand
GTTCACAGTTCTTCATCAATCAGACAGACACCCCGCATCTCAACGGCCTGCACACGGTATTCGGGCAGCTGGAGAGCACGGACTACGAGACACTCGACAAGATCATCGCAGCTGGAAACAAGAACACTACGATCAAAGACATTCACATCTTTGACAAACGTAAGTAATTCCGGCTAACGTAAGAACGACCGGCAGACCCGGCGGGTCAAAGCCCGCCGATTGTAATTTCCCGGATCAACAGAGTGGGCGCGGCCGTCGCGCCCGTTTTGAAACTCAGGTCGTTTCCGATTCTCTCAATTCCCTGCAGCATCTCGAGAAAATTTCCAGCGATCGTAATCTCCTGAACTGGAAACGCAAGCTCGCCGTTTTCAATCCAGAAGCCGCTCGCTCCCTGTGACATGTCGCCCGTCGTTCCGTTGAAACCCATTCCCATCAGCGAATTGAGATAGAGGCCGTTTTTCACAGAACGGATAATATCCTGCGGACTATCTTTTCCGGGGCGGATGAAAAGATTGCTTGAACCGGCAGAGGGCCCGCTTGCGTATCCGCGCACCGCATTTCCTGTGGGATTGCGCCCGAGTTTGCGCGCGAAATAGGATTCAGCCGGAATCTCCCTTAGGATCCCATCTTCCACGAGGAGCATTCTGCGCGCGGGCAGACCTTCTCCGTCGAAAGAACGCGACGCAGGGCCGTCCGGCAGTGTGGGATCGTCTTCGATAGAAAGAAGTTCCGATGCGATTCGCGTTCCAAGTCGATCTACGAGAAACGATGACTTGCGGTGAATGGACCCGCCGGTTGCCGCGCCGAAGATCATTCCGGCAAAACGCCGCGAAACGAGCGGATCGACGACCAGCGCGGCCGTCTGCGATTTCACTTTTCTCGAACCCAGGCGCGCAATCGTTCGGCGCGCAGCTTCACGGCCTACGGCCTCGGGTGAGTCGAGCCGCGAAACAAATCGATCAAATGAGTACCAGTAATCCGTCTGCTTGACTCCGTCTTCTTCCGCGAGGAGCGACGCGGAAAGCCCGGCAGACGTGCCTGCGTATTGCCCGCGAAAACCGTCGGAGGTCGCAAGAGTAAACCTGCCCTCAGAATCCGACCACGATGCGCCGTCTGAATTGGTGACGCGTTTGTCGAACGACATGCCGGCCTCTTCGCATGCGCGCGCCATTTCGATCTTGCGCGCGGGTGGAATCGCAGCGATGCTTTCGTCAAAGACACGCAGCGGTCCTGCATAGGTTCCGAGAAGCTCTTTTGGAGCCAGCCCGTTCGCAGAATCCCGGTCGGACACGCGCGCGATGGCGATTGCATCCGCCGTAAGGGACTTCACGGCACGGTCAGAAAAATCCGTCGTATGGCACAACCCCACAGCGCCGTCCTTAAAGACGCGAATGCCGAGGCCCCGTGAAACCGATTCTTCGAGCTTTTCAATCTTTCCGAGCCGAACCTGCACGCTGAACTCAGAACCTTCCGAAATCACAACGTCGCATGCATCCGCTCCCTGGCGCATGACCTCTTTTACGACATCGTCCGCGAGCGAAAGAGAATCGAACGTAAAACGGGTTGAAACGCCGGCGCTCATACGCGGGAACCTCCTACCGTAATTTCAGAAACCTTGCAGGTGGGAATTCCCATCCCGACCGGAACCGACTGTCCGTCTTTTCCACACGTCCAGCCGCCCTCCGTAAACTGAAGGTCATTGCCGACCATGGTCACCTTTGTCATCACATCCGGTCCGTTGCCGATTAACGTTACACCTTTGAGCGGAGCCGTAATTTTGCCGTCTTCAATCAGATAGCTTTCAAGAACCGTAAAAACGAAGTCCCCTTTTGTAATATCCACCTGCCCGCCGCCGAAGCGTTTCGCATAGATGCCGCGCTTCACGCTTGCGAGAATTTCTCCAGGGTCGTGCTTGCCCGGGCGCATGTACGTGTTCGTCATGCGCGGCATGGGCAGATACCGGTAGCTTTCACGACGGCCGTTTCCTGTAGGATTTGTTTTCAGTATTTCCGCGCTCATGCGGTCGTTGATGTAGCCGCGCAAGATTCCATCCTCGATGAGGACGGCCGACGAAGGTTCATTTCCTTCATCATCAACGTTGATCGAACCGCGCATATTATTGAAAAGCCCCTCATCGACGATAGTGCAGTGCTCGGAAGCCACCCGCGTTCCCACGCGGCCTGCGTAATTCGAAAGGTTTTTTCTATTAAAATCTGCTTCAAGTCCGTGGCCCACAGCCTCATGCAGAAGCACGCCGCTCTCTGCGGGTCCAAGAACCACTTCCATCGGACCGGCAGGCGCATCCTGCGCATCCAGGTTCAAAACTGCCAGGCGCGCAGCCTCGCGCGCGACATCCGCTGCCGACCGCTTCAGTGAAAAATACTCGAGACCGTACCTGCCGCCTGCAGAGTCGCTGCCCGTCTGGCGCTTTCCGTTTTTTTCCGCAATGCAGGAAATGCGAAGAATCATCATGGGACGCACGTCGCTGAATGACTTGCCTTCGGAAGTCACACAGCTGATCGTCTGCACCTCTTCAGCAACCGAAGCGCTCACCTTGAGAACAGAAGGATCGTAGGCGCGCGCGGCCTGGTCTGCTT
>CAZUJO010000523.1:0-2604 GCA_964619995.1 uncultured Leptospiraceae bacterium | reverse complement strand
GGCCCGGCGCATGGGCTCGTACACCAGCTGCTTCCCGTCCGGGGAGAAGCTGCCGTGGTGGGCCATGGGCAGGGGCACCAGCTCGGGCCAGGCCACTTCCGGCGCCAGGGTGAAGAGCTGCTGGGTGCGCCCCGTCTGGCAGCGCGTGTCGCCCTATGCCGAGGTCGTCCTCCGGCCTGCCCGCAGGTTCTTCGCCTTCCTTTCCCGATTGGCAGCCCCTGTGTTGACTCCCGTTCTGATGATTGGCGGCCGTGTTTTTTCACGAATCGCTTCGGCGGCGTCGCGCGCCGGCCGCGCGATATTTGAACTGGGCCGCCGTGGTTTGCTTGCCATCCGAAGGGGCGCGAACTGATTTGAAAGCATGAAGTCGCAGCAGATCATCTGGCATGTGTCGGAGGGGCGGAAATTCCCTCTGGATCTCCGGAAGACAGATGCCCTTGCATTCCAGGTCAAAGAAATCAGTCCCCAGGAAATGAAGACCTTGAAGCCGGATCCGGCCGATCTTCACGTTTTCTTGATTCAGGGTGAGCGGGGCGGACTGGCCGCGATGCGTAACCTGGTAGAAGCGACTCCTCACCTGTCAGATTTCCCCCGCATCCTGATCCTCTCTCAGGATCAGTACGGCGCATACGATCAAGCGCATCGCAACATGAATCTAATGGTCATCGATGATTCGGTGCGGCCCGTTCATCTCAAGCTGATCGTCGAGATCGTACTCCGAGTTGAACATTACCGGCAGATTGTCTTTCACATGTCCGAGCAAACCCGGGAGCAGGCTGGCCTGCTGGAACGGATGCTGGGTCTGGCCCGCGAGGAAATCAAGAACGCGCGCGAGGAGTCGGGCGCATTTGAGGCACTCATGGAGTTTGAAACCGCTCACAAGCGGTTTGAGCGCTCGATTTCCGACGCCATGGAACGGACCATGAAGCTGAAGGACCAGGAGCTTCTGGAACTGAAGGGCACGCTGGCCGCGTATGAGCGTCTGAGCGAATTTCGGGACCGTGAGCTTATGGAAATGCGAAAGCACATATCCGCCACGGAATCGGCGCTTGAGTTCAGTCACCGCGAAAACATGGAGCGGGAGAAGATCATTCAGGCCCTGGAACGGCTCCGCCTGCTGACGGATAAGGAACTGATCGATCTGTTTCAAGAAAACCAGCAGCTCCGGGGCCGTCTGGGCATGCCGCCGCGCGAGTTTCCATAACAAAAAAGGCTTGAAAGCAGTCATTCCGGGGCCCAGGCTGGGTCCGGATTATGTCGCATCGGGCCAGAATCATTCTGGGGGCGGTTCTGCTCCTTCTTTCGCCCCTTCTGGCCCAACGACTGCCGTCGTTTCGCATCAAGGAAGAAGAATCGCGCGATCACTTCAGGCGCGGGCTTACGTTCTACAACGCCGGTCAGTATGTTGCCGCGCGGGAATTTTTCTACAAAGCGCTCAACCGGGTGCCTTCGTTTCATCTGGCGCGCAGATACCTGGGAGATGCCAACTATTATTCGGGCGAGTGGAACAGCGCGCTCGAGCAATGGGAGTTTCTCGACCGCAGGTCGGAAGGTTCGTATTCTCTGATTCGCATGCGGAGCGATCTGCTCCGATTTCGCCTGAACGGGTTCCGCGACGCGGGCGCTTACATTCACTTTCGCACATATGGCAAGCCGGACTTCGGCGGCTATCCGGCGGAAAGACCGGCCGACACGGCGGTCGATCAGGACGCGAACGTTTACACTCTGTTTGGCGGATCAGGCAATATCGTGGTTTCAAATCCCGGCGGAACCGTGTACTCGCAGATTCGGGGCAGGATCTTCGACCGGATGAAGGGACCGTCGGCGATGGTTCAGGACAAAGGAACGCTGTTTGTCGCTGACTATTCTGAGGATCGCATTCGTGTATTTGATGTGACCGGATCAACGATCACTTCGTTCGGCGGGACCGGAAGCGGCAAAGGACAGCTTCGAGGACCTTCGGGAATTGCGGTTTCTGAAAACGCTGTTTTTGTTTCCGACAGCGGCAACAAGCGCATTGAGAAATTCGACCGTTCAGGGAAGCACATTCTTTCGTTTCTCACGAACGACACAGGACTGAGCTTTCCGGCCGGAATCGCTGTGGATCACGATACGGTATACGTCGCAGACAAAGACACTGCGCGGATTCTCCTTTTCGATCTCGACGGCAACTATCTCGAGCAAATTGAATCAAAGATGCTTTCGCATCCGAGCGGTTTGTCGATCGGCGCGGGAAAGCTTCTCATCGCCGACGAGCAGTCCGGCATTCTCTTTTTTGATCTTGCGGACCGAACCTGGACGCGTCTGGAAGCGCGCACGCAGGACGACAGGGTTCTTGTCTGGAAGCGTCCGTCTTCCGCGCGCATGGATACCAACGGCGTTCTCTACGTGACAGATCCGGGAGCGGGCCTTGTTCACACGTTCATGCCGGAAGCGCTGCGCATCAGCAACCTGGACTGCTGGGTGGAGCGCGTCGATACGGCGTCCTTTCCGGACGTTGCCGTCTTCGTGCAGCTGCGCAATCGACTCGGAAACCCTCTGACTGGCCTTACCCGCAATGAAATTCGCATGTTCGTAAACGATCGTCACGTCAGGGGACTCAAC
>CAZUJO010000522.1:0-2625 GCA_964619995.1 uncultured Leptospiraceae bacterium | reverse complement strand
CGCAGGGTAACTCCAACTATCAGATCCAGACCATCAAGTACATAAAGCAGCATTATCCTTCGCTGGAAGTGATTGCGGGTAACGTTGTGACGACCGATCAGTGTTTGAATCTGATTCGCGCCGGCGCCGATGCGCTGCGCATTGGTATGGGACCTGGTTCCATCTGCATCACACAGGATGTCATGGCTGTTGGCCGCGCTCAGGCGACTGCAGTTTACTACACTGCGAAGTTCGCGCGCAAGTACGGTGTGCCGGTGATTGCAGACGGCGGCATCTCAACGATCGGCGATCTCGCCAACGCGCTCGCAATCGGCGCATCAACGACGATGATGGGCTCCATGTTTGCTGGAACGCAGGAAGCTCCGGGCGATTACTTCTACGAGAACGGAGTGCGCCTCAAGAAGTACCGCGGAATGGCATCGCTCGAAGCGATGGAAGCTGGCGGCGACAAACGGTATTTTTCAGAAGACCAGGAAGTGAAGGTAGCGCAGGGTGTGGCCGGATTCGTCGTCGATAAAGGTTCGATGATGCAGTTTGTCCCGTATCTCGTGCAGGGCTTGCGCCAGTCGTTTCAGGATATGGGAGCGCGGTCGGTTTCTGAGCTCCACGATGCTCTTTACTCGGGCAAACTTCGATTTGAAAAACGGTCCTACAGCGCGCAGCTGCAGGGATCGGTGCACAGTCTGCACAGCTTTACAGGACCCGCGCTGGGCTGGGAGCCGAATAACAGACGTTAATTGCTGGTGAATATGGATTTCGAACGCTTCAAAAAGATCAACGATGACAGATTGAACTACCGCGAGATGGAAGATGCGTCTGTGGTTTCAGCGTATCGCAATCTCGGCTGCGGAGACGGCTACCGGCTTTACTTGAAGGTGGAAGGGGACCGCATTGTCGACGCCTCTTACACAACAACAGGATGCGGATTTGGCCTGGTCTCTCTGGCGATGGCAACACAGTGGGTTGTCGGCAAAACGCTGGATGAAGCAGCTGCGATCACCGCAGCCGATATCGAGACGATGTTCGAATTTCCAGAGCGCCGAAAGAATTATCCGGACTCGGCGGTGGAAGCGCTGCAGAAGGCCGTTGCAGATTTTCGGAACGGAACGGGCATTCGCCCCGAGGACCGCGTATCGCGGAGCACGGCGCTCGATGCGCTGAAGCGGGACGGACATCTCCGAGGCGCGAAACTCAACCAGGTGATTCTTGAGGGAGCCAACCTCGAGGGGATCGACGCTTCCGGCGCGGATTTTTCAAACGCATTTTTACAGAACGTAAACTTTCGCGGGGCGAACCTGCGGGGCGCGCGCTTTCGCGGCGCGTTCTTGAACCAGGCGAACCTTGAGGGCGCGGACCTCCGGGAAGCGGATCTTCGCTGGGCCAAGCTGACAGGCGCGAAACTGGACCAGGCCCAGTTTCAGGGCGCCACGTATGACATCGGAACGCGGGTCGACGCATCGCGGATCGGGATTTTTCAGGACATGGTGCAGGCTGGAAAGGATGCTTACGTAGAGGCCGGAGTTGGCTGAGATCAAAGTCGGGGCCCAGTACCGGCTGAACCGCCGGACCTTTCTGCACAAAGGCATTTTTGTGAATCAGGGAACATCTGTGCAGGTAATGGAAATTACGGATGGACCAGATAAAGTTATTGTGCAGTTTTTGGACCGTGAGGGATTTCCCCATACGCTGAAAGGCGTGGATCCGGAAGAATTGCAATGATTGAGATTGTAGTCAGGGCGCCTGACAGACTGGCCATGCGGATCACGGATGATCTCAAGATGGAGAACGCCCGTGAGTTCTTCGACCTTTTCCGGGAGCATTACACCGACACACAGATCCAGGTGCTCATTGACTTCGGCCGGATTCGCTTTGTGGACAGCTCCGGAATCGGCATTCTGCTCCGCTGCGCCGAAGAAGTGAAGAAACGGGGCGGCTCATTCTTCATTTGCGGCCTGAACAAGTCCATGCAGTCGGTATTTCGCCTGGCCGGGCTGCATAAGATCTTTGAGCTGCTCGAGCAAGAGCAGGCCGTCAGCCGGTTTCCTGAGCTGCAATCCTAGCCGATAATTGTCTTATGCGATTCCTTGTGCCGTTTCTGGCCGTTCTATTTTTCCAGTGCAGCTCTCCCTTTAACAAGCGTCAGCCGGTTTACGTCGGCGATCATGAGGCATTCTACAAGCTGGGGTCTGCGACCTATCCGTCCGGCGACAGCGCGGTTCGCAGCCAGCTCCCTGCTCAGACGGCCTATCCGGACCTCGACGAAGAAACGATTCGCAGGCTGCTTGCAACCCTGCGCTACCAGCGGAGCGGAGTTTTCGGCGATACAAACCGCCGCGTCTTCTACAACGAGCAGCTTGCCGATGTGGCGAGGCGCTGGAAAGAATCGCAGGCCCGCATCGACGAGAAATCCCGCATGGTTGTGGTGGTCCGCCATGATCCGGACAAATCCGTCCTGAGTCATATGGAGAGGACCACGCTGATCTACTGGTCCGATGAGGCCGGGCTCAACCTGGTTCTGGGCGAAATCCGCCAGGAGATTCCGCACAACGATATGCTCGAACGCCAGGACTGGCTCAGCATTCTGCCGGTCAGCATGAAGCGGTCCTACAACGATCTCAAGCTCCT
>CAZUJO010000521.1:0-2626 GCA_964619995.1 uncultured Leptospiraceae bacterium | reverse complement strand
CGCAGGGTGCCGACCACTTCGCCGGCTACGTGATACCGGAGTTCAGCGCCGGCCACCGTCGGATTTACGCCGACATCCTGCATACGCGCCGGATCAAATTCGATCCGATACTCGGGTTTTCCCGCGCGGTAGTCCATCGACACGTCCGTGAGATCGGGAATGGTTTTGAGCATCTGCACCACCTGCTCCGCGTACGGCTGAAGCTGCTGCAGATCGTCTCCCATGATGTTCAGATTGAAGGGATACTGGACCCCGCCGCCGACGGCGCTGTATTCATTGACAGATGGTTTCCAGTCCGCATGCTCCTTGAGGATTTCGCGGATCTCTTCCTGCACTTTCTGCGTGCTGCGATTTCGCTGCGTGTAATGCGAAAGCCCTACACCGAGCGTCGCCACATTCGCCTCGCCTTCGGTGCTTCCCACAACCATGGCGATCAGGTTCATCTCTGGAATTTTCTGCAGCTTTTCGCGCACCTTCTGCGCGGCTTCGTAGGTTCCCTGCAGCGCTGTTCCCGGAGGAAGCTGGATCGATACCATGAATTCGCCCTGATCGTTCGGCGGGAGGAACGTCTTCTTTACGCCGCCGAGCGTGAGGATACTGCCGACGAACACCAGGACTGTAATGCCGATGATCGCAAGCGGATGCTTGAGACCGAACTCCATGATCTTAACGTACACGAATTCAATGCCGTCCTGCAGCCTCCTGAAGGCGCGAACGACAAAGTTCGGCTCGCCGTGCACCTGGCCGCCGAAATAGGCCGAAAGCATAGGCGCAATCGTCATCGCGTCAAAGAGCGAAATGATCATTGCGAAACAGACCGTCAGGCCGAACTGCTTGAAGAACTGGCCGACAATCCCTGAGAGAAAGCCGATGGGCAGAAACACCGCAAGCACCGTGGCTGTGGTTGCAATCACAGCGAGCGCAACTTCTGTTGTGCCCTCTTCCGCAGCTTTCACGGGCGACTCGCCTTCCTCCATTTTGCGGAAGATGTTTTCGCGCACGACAATGGCATCATCGACGAGAAGACCGATCGCGAGCGAAAGAGCAAGAAGCGTCATCACGTTGATGGTGAATCCCATGATGTACATCAGAATGAAAGCGCCGAGCAAGCTGTTCGGCAGAGCCAGACCCGTGATGATCGTAGAGCGAATGTTTCCGAGGAAGAGATAAACCACAATCACCGTCAGCAGAATCCCGAGAACGATCGCCAGACCCACGTCTTCCACGTTTGCTCGAATCCATCGCGAACTGTCCCGCACCATCACGAGGCGCGGCTTGCCGTCCATGTCTTTGAGGAATTCGTTCAGCTTCTCGACGCGGACGCGCACTCCGTCCGCCACAGTAACGGTGTTACTGCCGGATTGTTTATAAATATCAATGAAAAGCGCGGGATTGTTGGCGCGATTGATGGTTCGATTTTGCTTTCGCGAAAAGAATCCATAATCGGGCTGTGTCTCTGTCGGGGCCCACAGCTCGCAGATGTTCTTCGGATCTTCTGTGCCGTCGCGAACCGTGGCCACATTCTTCATGGCAACGGCGTTGCCAACTTCGCCTCCGAAGGAGATGCCGACCTCCTCGATCTGCTTGAGAGAATCAAACTGGCCGATGGTTCGAAAGGTTGTTTCGCTTGGCCCCTGCTCGTGTTTCCCGACGGGGACGTTCAAACCGTAGTTCTTGATGGCCTGTCCGATGCCGACCGCCGACAGTTGCAGCGCATTGAGTTTATTGCGGTCGATCTCGATCTGAATTTCGCGCTTCACGCCGCCGATGAGACCCACAGAGCCCACGTCCGGCGACTGTTCAAGACGAGGCTTGATTTTCTCTTTCGCGAGTTCATAAAGCGCGGCCGGGGGAAGATCGGCGAAGAGCGCATAACGGACTACCGGCTGATCTGCCGGATCGAAGCGAAGAATGATGGGTTCCTCAATCGAGCTCGGCAGCTGCCTGCGCACTTTTGAAACGCGGTTTCGCACCTGCTGTTCGGCGTATTTGATGTCCGTGCTCAGAACAAATTCCACAAACACGACAGCAAAGCCTTCCTGACTGCGCGATGTAATGCGCTTCACGCCCTGCAGAGAACTCAGTTCTTCTTCCAGGGGACGCGCGATCAGATTCTCCACTTCCTCCGGGCCGGCGCCGGTATAGACTGTGTTTACGACGACAAACGGGAAGGTCACATCCGGAAACAAGTCAACTCCCAGCTTCAATAGAGAGAACACACCGGTGAAGATGATCACGAGAACAAGGCTCGTAACAAAGACCGGACGCTTGATCGAGGTAGAGGCTATGGACATGGGCCGAGTCTCGAAAAACGGACCCGGCTGTCTCTTTTTTTTCCGCTCAGAGCGGATGACGTTTCAATTTCTGCGCGGCCGACCGGTTCATCGGAAGGGAAAAATTCCCCGCATTTTTTTCAGGACGGGCAAAAGATGCTCGCCGGCCCTCAACCCCGCCTCATACGCAAGGGTCACTCCGCGCGGATTTGCGTAATCCCAGGTCGTGATCGGCAGATCTCTCTCCGGCGTCACAAATACAACGCGGCGGCCGCGAGATTTCGGCTGCGCCTGAATCTCTTCACCTGTGTCTCCGCCGCCTTCATACTGCAGGCGGGTCCAGAGATTGTAGT
>CAZUJO010000520.1:0-2651 GCA_964619995.1 uncultured Leptospiraceae bacterium | reverse complement strand
AAAATTACCTCGCAGACATCCGTCCGAGCGACCGAATCTTTCGCGTCGATCGGGATACCATTCTCGTCTACACAGGACGTGAGGAAAGGGACGCTCGTCCCTTTCTGCGCATTGGCGCCGGGCAGAGCATGCCCGCCGAACTTCTCAAATACATCGAAAACGTAATCCTCTCAGAGCAGGAGCTCGCGAATGCGGGACTTGAGCTGCAGTGGATGCGCGCGACGCTCGGCGCGGGCGGCGAGTCCGTGCGCTACGTCGGCAGCCGCGAACGCGTTGCTCAAATGTACGCTTATTCCGGCCTGAACGAAGTGGATGAGGAAAAGCGTCCGCCGGTGAAGGTCGCGCCGTACGGTCCGTTCAATTCGCGCGTCGAAACAAAGAACAAGTGCATGATCATGTTCATGACGACGGGCAATTTTCAGATCACTCTGAATTCAAGCAAACTGCTCGATTACTTTTCTTACCGCAACCAGAAGCTCAGCATCGATCGTGAGTACGATCTGATCAGCCGCGCGCTGCACAGACGCGAGCGCCGCGGCGAAAAGGGAACGGGCTTCATCCTGCCAGGAAACGGCTCGAACGACAACCTGAGTCTCTACTGGTTCTTCGAAGGCGCAGGGCTTTATCTGCATCCTCCAGAAAATCACCACTACGATCTTCTCGAGAACGGAATCGATCCAGCGTGTCTGAAAATGGCAATGTCGGACAGCATTCATGCGCCTGGATTTGTGGAGTTCATTCGCCGCAAGTCTGTAACAAAAGAAGTCGGCGGTGTGTACTGCCACGACATGGAACATGCGCCTCTCCTCAAGCGGATCTACAATCAGATGCGCTGGAAGTTCTTTGATGACGCTCGTCCGCTGCCGATGGCAGACCACGCAGTTCTTTTTAAGTCAAAGACCGGATCACATGGAATCTTCTCGATTCGCATGCACGAGCAGGCGCAGGATCACGTAGAGATACTCTTCCCGCTGGCTTCAGTGAAGCAGAGCCGTAGCTTTGATTTTACCCGGCCGCCGTACGATCTCGAATTCCAGAAGATTGATTCGAAAGAAGCACTGCAGCAGAAGGGATTTGGACGACTGGTCCTGCACGCAGCCGGACGCATTGCGCCGGATGCATACGCGAAGATCAAATTGAGCGAGTCTTCCTTCCCGATTGTGCGCGGAGCGGAATACCTCTTCCATTCGCCTGAAAAACCGGTCGGCGCGCTTGATTCAATCCTGCACGCCCTGCAGGGAACGCCGATTCATGATCTGTTCAACCAGATTGTGATGACGGCGCTTTCTACCGGCGAACCGAATGAAGAGAGCGAAGCCGAGTTGAACAAAAATCTCCGCGACTGGGCGAAGATGCCCGTTCCGGGCGATCTGCATGATCGTCAGAACGCGCACGAAGCCCTTCGCTTCCTCGAATGGATTCATGCCTCAAAGCTCGGATTGAACGCGGCCCAGGGAAAGATTGTGCGCAGCATGCTTGTGAAGCACAGCATGAGCAAGTTCACGATCGGTCAGTGGCTGGGCATGCGCGGAACGCGGTTCCATCTCGTGTTCTGCGGCGGCAAACTGACCTTGCAGCTCTGCGAGCGGGTGGCCATGGACCCGATCAGCATTCGCATTCCCCGCACCATTGAAGAGATCGCGGCCGATCCAAAAGCATACGGCGCCTACCTGCGTCAGCTTACGAAGACTCTCGACCGCAGCGACGAGCCGCCGGGACTGCGGCAGGTGCTTGAACTGGCGGAGAAGATCTACGAAGACCGCCTTCATGTGGTGGAGGACCGCAAGCGCCTGCACGAACTCAAGCAGCACCTTGGAATCAAGCCCGAGGCGCCTAAAAAGCCTGCATCTCTGCTCGACCGGGTTCTGATTGGCCTGGGTCTCAAGAAGGCTGCGTAACCCGGGCCTCGCACGAGGCCGGGGGGTTACGTTTACTGCTTTTCGAGCAGGACCAGGATTTCGTCAATGAAGGCGCGGTGCGCGTGCAGGGCCTGCACGAGGTCCGTCTTCTTATTGTCCTGCAGCATTGCACGCACGAGCCCGGACAGATGATTTCGGATTTGCATGTCATGGTTTGCGTAGGGCCCCGAAAGGCCGGGCCCCGGGCGGCCAGGATCATTGTTGACCCTGTTGCGTGCCTTGAATATTTCTTCCGGAGAGGAGCCTTGATCCATCGGTACAGCTGACAGTTCATGACCCAGAAATCAAACGATAATTCCTCTCCAGCAGAGAGATTGGTTGAAGAACTCCGCTACGAGCGGGACAGGCTGTACCGTATCCTCGAAGTGAACACGGTCATTTCTCGAAGCCTCCGCCTCGACACCGTCCTGAACATGCTCATGGAAAAGGCCAAAGAAGTCACGGAATCCGAGGCTTCGAGCCTCATGCGCGTGGACGAAGATGCGCAGGAGCTGTACTTTCATACCATTCAGGGCGACAAATCCGAAGCAATCCGCCACATCCGCCTGAAGATCGGCGAAGGGATTGCCGGCTGGGTTGCGAAAGAAGGCCGGCCGCTGCTCGTGGCAGACGCTTCAAAAGATCCGCGCTTTTCGCGCCGCGCCGACGATGCATCCAAATTCGTCACAAAGTCCATGATGTGCGTGCCGCTTGTCGTTTCGCGGGGCGTGATCGGCACGGTGCAGGTGCTGA
>CAZUJO010000519.1:0-2656 GCA_964619995.1 uncultured Leptospiraceae bacterium | reverse complement strand
ATACAAGATGCCTCAACGCAGGCTCTTCCACAAAAGCGCTGGCATGAATAATGAGATGGTGGCCTTCGCATGTAACGGCTCCTTTCCCATGCTCCCGTGAGAGCGTTCCGGCATCCAAATATGTTAGAATGAAATCCCCCAGTCTCCGGGCGTCGCCGCCTACAGCATCCAACAGGCCTCGTCCTTCCTTCTTCGCGCGCGCTATGAGCTCCGCGATATTCTCAATCTTCTCGCCATCCAGCTCCATCCACGGATGCCTCACATTGACTCCGTTGTAGGTCACAAAACCTTCTGCCAGGTCGGGCTCATTGTGAAAGACACCAACCGTCTTCTCGAGAAAACGAATGCTGTCGATCTGTGTTTTTACGCTTTTGAATTCTGTCATTACAACCCCGCGCGCAATAGATTCGTCTGCCTCAAAATCGCCGCACTTTGGCTTTCGGTGGAAATGCCCCCGAGCCCTAAACTTTCCATGGTTTCGCATCACGTAACGTCAAGCGCGCTTTGTCTGCATCCAGACGCTGCCCCAGGTACGGCTAGTAGGTGTCTGATGGGTCTTTTGGCAGAGGCAAAATTTAGTGCGCAATCGAATGCACAGCCCGCGCCCAATTGACTGGGCCTGCGTTGCCAAGTGCGAGGTCCCTTAGCCCCGCAATCTCGATGCGCAGGAATGTAATATCCGAACCGGAAGAAAAACCGGGAATGCGGATTTCATCGAAGAAATCTGCAAGCTTTCGCATAAGTTTTGCGTTTAGAGTTCTGCCTTTCGCACACGCGTCCCTTATCCCCCCAAGAATCTCCAACTCAACCTGCGAATGCCTATACGGCCATTTGGGATTCAACGCTCTATCAGCGCGCGGCAAATCATCGGCGAGCAAGGCAAGCCGCGCCGTCCCCAGCATGTTTGCCTGGACATCTTCGCGTGCCCAGAATGTCCTTTGCGGTGACTCAGCGTGCCAGGTCCAGATATCGTCAGCAGCATTCTTGAGATCCTCGACATTTCCAGAACCAGGTACGGCCAGCTCTTCTGCAAAGTATCGAATTCGAAGCAACTCGCCCCGGTTCCAGGGGAACTCGTCTGTGGCTTTGCCCTGCTCGCATTTCCGCTCGCGAAAGGCTCTATCAACGACCTTCAATGCACGCTCCAGGAATGTGGTAATGTGCTTGGAATTCGGCGCACCAAGCATTAGATACAACGCCATCAGGAACTCCCCACTAGCCTGCGATTGCGGTCTCTGCAGACTCTTCCAGTCGGCAAACGGGTCAATAGCCAGGACTTCGTCTATCTCCCCGTTCAATCTCTGCGCCAGCTTTGCCCATTTTTCTTTTGCATTCATTGCGACAGCCACAGTTGCATCGGGGGTCGAGGCCGGATCCGACAAGGTTCATTCACGATCACTTTCCCGATCCACACTCGTATCCATGCCCTTCAGAAATCCACGCATCTTCTTGATGGGAGCTAACGGTATCAATTCGATGCGATTCCCATATTCCAGTATTTCGAGTCGGTCACCTGCTTTCAGGCCAAACTTCTCCCGCAGTCCTTTTGGAATAACGATCTGGAACTCTCGGGAAACGGTGACCGTGTTCATCCCTGCACCTGTCACAACAATCTCTGAGTTGATACGTGCTCCACCTGCGGTGGCGCTCACGTTACCCACACTCAGCTCGTCGCGGGCAAATCGCAGGACATCTTCTACGTCGCCTATGTAGGCAAAATGGCGCTCCATGGATCCCCTCGTGAAACGGAGAGCAAAGCTTGCGTTACCGCATTTTCAGGTCAACCAACTGCCCAGGCTGCGCTCCGGGGAAGCACATGTCCGATCTCCGGTTTCAACTATTCACGAGCCAATAGTGACAGGTATGTTTAGAAAGCAGTTTTGCCAGGCTTCACAACTATTCATCATCGTACGGCTCGACCTGGATCATTCGGAGGAATTGCCTGAGACTCTTTGCGATCGGGTTCACCTGTTCTGTTTCCTTGTCCCAGAAGACGACGGCTCCTGTTGGGCAATGAATGCAGAACTGGTTGCCATACAGATCTCCCGCGAACGCAAGATATGCGGCTCCTGTATACTCGCGCATATCCTTGTTCACTGTAAGAATGTTATGCTCCTTACCGCCTCCGTAGAAGAAATTGATTGCGCGGTCACCTGCGGACGCGTAGCCATCGAACTTCGCCGCGCCGTAACGAGAAACAAAGTCAACAAAGGAGTCCGCATGCGCACCGAGAATCGCATTCAACTCCTCTCTCTCCTTCAGCGTTGGCGGAACAAATGAATCATTAATCGGGAGCAGTTCGTCTGATCTCATTGAATGCCCTTCTTCAATGCAGTATGTACCAAAATCATGGCGTAGCCAAAAAATCGCGAGGGTATTCGACCGTGGCTTTCCCGAAATACCGTTGTAAAATATGGTCACGGAAATCAAGGGGGTCGAGCGTCAGATCAACATCCTCTGGGTACAGGAAATTAACGTTGAGTTTGCCTTTCACTACCTGAAAACACATGATGCTCCACGGAGTCGGGTCTTTGGACATCGATTCCCAGAGCTGGTAAACAGAGACGCCAGGTCGTCACTCGGGCTAACGTAGCGCAGCTTGCGACGGAATCTGACAGGAACAAAAATACCTCCTCCAACCACGCGGTCCGCCGCC
>CAZUJO010000518.1:0-2667 GCA_964619995.1 uncultured Leptospiraceae bacterium | reverse complement strand
GATTCGCGCAAAGGCTTGCCGTGCAGAAACAGGCGACAGACCACAAGCTCGCTGAATACGAACAATCATTTGCCGCATTCCCGTCAGACTCCTACGGCGACCACTTTGCGTCGATCGCGGAGGAGAGCCGGCGCAACCTCAAGAAACTGGCGGACGCGCGAAGCAGGGTTGCCGCGCAAAGCATCGCACCCGGCGAAATGGTCGATTACTATTCGGGGACAATCCACAGCCTTGTTCGAATCATCGGCGAATCGGGGCGCATCAGCACCGACGCCAATATCGCATCGCTCCTGAATTCTCGGCCTCATGGAGCTCAAAGAACGCATGGGACTCGAGCGAGCAACCGGCACGGCCGGTTTTTCCGCAAAAAAATTTCCTGCGCCAATGTATCTGCGTTTCTCCGGGCACATCCATGAACAGGGCGCATACTTTAGAATGTTTAGCGCATTCGCGCCGCCCAAATATGCGCAGCTTTATCGGGACAAATCGCTGGATTCCTCATTCGGCGAAGTGGAACAAATGCGAAAGACCGCCGCCGAAAGCTTCGAATCCGAAGCGGGCCGCACGATTGATGCGAAATACTGGTTCGATCAGTGCACGCGCAAGATCAATGTACACAAAGAAATGGAGGACTATATTACGGCAGACATTCGCGAAGAAATGCGCCGGGTAAACGGCAGAATCCGGTTCACCCTCTTCTGGCTTCTTGGCGGAGCGGGCTCCGTCCTTGCCATCATCGCCCTGCTCACAAGGAAGCTCGTATCCGACATCAGCGTTCCAATCCAGGGCATGGCAACAGGAATGGCGCGCCTCGCGAACGGAGACCGCAATGCAGTCATCGCCGGCCAGGGAAGAAAAGACGAGATTGGAACGATTGCGGATTCTCTTGAGATCATCCGCGCAACCGGGATCACATCCGCGCGCATCCAGACAGCCCTGCAGAACTCCAGAGCTGCAATCATGATCGCAGACACCGACGGCAGGATTCTGTTTGCCAATCAGTCTCTTGCGGCGATGCTCCAGGCTCACAGAGATAAACTCCTGGCAATGCGGCCCGGGCTCGATCTCGATGATCTTTCGCGGATGTCTGTACAGAATCTGTTTCAAGACAACCTCTTTAAACTGGCCTACCTGCAGAACCTTTCGAAACACGCGGATACGGAGATCGAAGGAAATGGATTCATTTTCAAAATATCCACGGGGCCCGTGTACGATGCGAGCGGAGAGAAAATTGGGTTTGTCTACGAGTGGCGAGACGAGACAGACGAACGTTTAATTCAGCGTGAAATTGCGGCCGTGGTCGCAAGTTCCGCAGACGGCGATCTGAGCAAAAGACTTACTGCGGATGAAAAATCCGGTTTCATGAAGAATCTGGCGCTCGACCTGAACCGCCTGATGGACAGTGTCGAGGCAGGACTCACCTCCGTTTCAGGACTTCTGAGCGAGCTTGCCGGCGGCAACCTGACCGCATCCATGAACGGAGATTTTCGCGGCCTCTTTTTGGGCCTGAAGCAGGATGCAGACCGGAGCACCGGAACGATTTCGCAGATCATCGCCAGGATTCGTGCAAGCGCGCAATCGCTTCATGGCGTGTCTGTCCAGATCTCCGGCGCCTCGCAGAGCCTGAGCCAAAACGCAAGCGAGCAGGCGGCAGCCGCTGCCGAAACGTCATCTGCCCTTGACGGGATCGCGGACCGCGCCAGGCTGAATCAAACCGCAGCTATGTCGACAGCTGCTCTGTCACAAAAGGCCTCCGACGATGCGCGGGCAGGAGGAACTGCCGTCGAAGAAACAATCGCGGCGATGAAGAGGATTTGTGAGGAAATTTCTATTATCGAGGAAATCGCCTATCACACCAATGTCCTTGCGCTGAACGCCGCTATCGAATCAGCGCGCGCCGGACAGGTGGGAAAAGGATTCGCTGTAGTGGCCGCAGAGATTGGCAAGCTCGCGGCAAAGAGTCAAGTTGCGGCCGTTCGAATCGGAGAAACCGCGGATGCAAGCCTCGCTGTTTCGCAAAGGGCAAGCGAGATACTCGAAAAAATCATCTCAGGTGCCAGCGATACAGCCGCCCTGGTCTGGCAGATTTCAGAATCTTCCACGACACAGCAGCGGGCAATTCTGGAAATGCAGAAGTCCGTCCACCAGCTCGATCACATGGCGCAGATGAATGCGAGCACTGCGGAAGAACTGGCCGCTACTTCCGAAGAAATGAATTCCCAGGCCATACTCTTGCACAGAGAAGTCGAAGTTTTCAAGACCTAGCCGTTGACTGGCGCGCAGACCCGGCCAGCTGACTATGTAAACGGATCCTCCCCGAGCCCGCGCCGGAACCAGACGGCGCGAATCCCGAGGAACAAACCCAGGCCGACCGGACCGAACATGAACGTCAAAAACTGCGCGGGCAGGATGATCCATCGCGAGATTCCGTTTTTCAAAGCATACGCGGACATCCAGCTGCCAACGAACAGGTCAAAGGCCAGATAGTGCACCCACCCTGCGAGAAGCGCCCAGGGATTCTGGAACAAAAGAGCAACGCCTTCGAGACTGTTAAAATCTCCGCGTCCGCCCAGTCCGAAGGCCAGACAGAACGCGTAGACTCCGGCAAAGACAAACGAACTCATCACGGTAACTGTAATCACACGCACGTATTTCCATCGCGGGAAT
>CAZUJO010000517.1:0-2680 GCA_964619995.1 uncultured Leptospiraceae bacterium | reverse complement strand
GTGCAGGCCCGGATACCAGTCCGAAATAAAACAGAGATCAAACTCGCGGCCGCTCCCCGTCCAGGGAACCCGCTTCCGGTAATAACCCGCAATCAGGCTTCCAACCGGATGGAATGCCTCCACAGGCACGCGATATCGGTTGAATATATCTATGTCGAACTGGCTGTAGCAGAAGAACTCGGGAACGGGCAGCACGGGCGGCTTCTCCCATGCCTCTTCGACCGGAAGCCGCGTTCCGTTCTGAATTGCGTAGAACTTCGCCGCTTTTGAAAAACCCGCAATCCAGCGGAAGTGGTGGTTGTTGTCTATGTGCGTGACGACCACCTTCGCGCCCGCCGCGCGAATGCATGCAGTCAGGTAAAGATGAAAGAAACGCGATGCCGGGTCCCTCGGAAACTGCGTGCGGCGGAACAAAATGCCTGCATGCAGAAGCATCTTCCAGAGCACCCTCACTCCGAGATAATACTCCTCTCCGCGAACGGGGAGAACGAATACCGGCGTGTCGGAAAGACAGTAGCCTACAATATAGCGCGTGCCTTCGCGGTCGAAGATAACAAGCGATCGACGCGGGGGATTCTGAAAAACAGCATTTCGCAGAACGCGCCGCAAGCGGCCTGCAAGATAGGGCAGAAGCGCCGCAATTCGGAAAATGCGTCTCATGCGGGAGATTGCTGCTGGATCAAAAACTCCGCCATCGCCCAATCGAGCGGGGTATCAATGTCAATGGACCTTTCCGCGGGCATCACGTAGCCGAACGCGCCGGGATCAGAAAATCCCCGCCCTGCTTTGAGGTCTTCGACAGCGGCTGCATAGAGCGCGCCGTTGATCACGTAGGCAGGCGCCAGGTCCTGGCGTCTGGGGGGAATCTTGCCGCCAAGAATGGGCGTCATCCGTCCCTTCTCATCGATGCGGTACATCCATTCCGGAGGCGAAGGCGAAGCAGCGACACTGACAGCGCTCCGGCAGCCTGATTTCACAAATTCGCGCAAGAAGCCGTCAATGTCGCCTGACGTTCGGAGCGGCGATGTTGGCTGCAGAAGCAGCAAAAGATCAAATCCCTCGAGCTCTTCGGCGGCGTGCCGTACGGGATCCATCCCCGAAGCCTCGTCTGTAGCGAGGGCCGGCGGGCGCTTCAGGGGACGAGCGCCGAGCGATTCGCCCGCTTCAAGAATCTCATCATCCTCGGAAGACACGACCAGCAGGTCTATGAATGCCGACTGACGGGCCGCTTCGATGGTCCAGCCGATGAGAGGTTTGCCCCCAAGCGGCTTGATGTTCTTGCGGGGAATTCCTTTGGACCCGCCGCGGGCGGGAATGACAGCGAGGATTCTTCTTCCTTCGATCACGAAAACTTCTCGCCGAATTCGCCGTTCGCGCGGCGAAAATCTTCCAGGCCGCCGATGTCGAGCCAGTATTCTCTCAGCGGATACGCAGACGTCGACTGCCCGTTCGCCATCAGTTTTTCAAACAGCGTGGGCATGTCAAAATATACGCCGGATGGAATCACCTTCAGGGCCTCAGGAGAAATGGCATAGATGCCCGCATTCACAAAGAATCGATGGACCGGCTTTTCTTCAATCGCACGAATTTCGTGGCCTTCCACGCGAACCACGCCATAGGGGACCTGAAAATCATATTCTTTCACAGCCATCGTGGCTGCCGTCCGGTTTTCATCGTGAAACTTCAGCATGGCTGTGAAGTTAGCCCGCGTGAGAAGGTCGCCGTTCATGACAAGAATTGGATCTTCCGGGACCTCAGGCAGGAGCGAGAGCGCGCCCGCGGTTCCGAGGCTTTCCTTCTCGTGAAGATATTCAATCTGGACGCCCCACTTTGAGCCGTCCTGGAAATAGTCTGAAATCGTGTGCGCCAGATAGTTAACGGAAATATAAAATCTGCGAAACCCCTGTTCTGCGAAATTTTCGAGGATGTTTTCAAGAATCGGTTTGCCGCCGACCGCAAGAAGAGGCTTGGGAGTGTCTTCTGTGAGCGGCCGCAGTCTCTTTCCCTGGCCGCCCGCCATGAGCACGACCCGGTTTGGTTTTTCCACCGCGCCAATCAGATCATCGAGCGTCGCAAGACCCACCACGCGCCGATCAGCGTCCACTACCGGAAGATGATGGAGCACACCCCTGCGCATGATCGAGAGCATTTCTTCCTGCGAGGCATCGGGGCTTACCGTGACTGGATTTGCATTCATCACTTCACGGGCAGGCACTTCAAGACTCTGTCCTTTCAGAATCGCGCGGCGAATGTCACCGTCCGTCAGAACGCCTTCGAGCCGGCCCGAAGGCCCGGCAATCAGGACGAGCTGAATTCCAGTAGCGTCGATCTGCTTGAGCGCGTCGAGAATGGAGCGCTCGGGAGCCAGAATGTTTTCTTTCCAACTTCTCAAGTTCTAAACCTCTATGACTCGCGCTGGATTTCCGACAACGGTTACGCCGGGAGGAACCGCCGCGATCACAATCGACCCGGCGCCTATGACGCTGCCGGCTCCGACGCGCACACCCGGAACGAGCACAGCCCCCGCCCCGACAAAGACCGAATCTTCCAGGATGACTCCTCCGCAAAGGACAGCTCCGGGCGAAACATAGCAGTGCGCGCCGATCCTGCAGTCGTGATCCACACGCGCCGCCGTGTTAATGACAACGTTAGCCGACATTTGTGCGCGATTCTGTATGAC
>CAZUJO010000516.1:0-2685 GCA_964619995.1 uncultured Leptospiraceae bacterium | reverse complement strand
GGACAAAGGTCTCCAGAAGGAATTCTATCGCAAGCATGCAATTCCGACCGCTTCTTATCGATTGATTTCGTCACGGGACGATCTCCCCGTTGAGGCGGGCGCGTATCCGCTCATCGTCAAGCTCCGGCGCGGAGGTTACGACGGGCGCGGTGTAAAGAAAATTCAGTCCCCTGCAGAACGTCAGGCGGCATTTGACGCCCCTTCTGTTCAGGAAGAATGCATTTCGATCGATCAGGAGATTTCCGTCATCGTTGCCCGAAACGCGCACGGGGAAACAGCTGTCTATCCGCCGGTAGAGATGGTTTTTAATTCCTCGCACGTTCTCGATTACCTGCTGTCTCCCGCGCGCATTGCCGAAACCCAGCGGAAGCGCGCCGAGGAGATTGCGCTTGCGATTGCGGATCTGCTCGGTCTGGTCGGAATTCTGGCAGTGGAAATGTTCATTGTGGGCGAAGATGTGATCGTAAATGAGATTGCGCCTCGGCCTCACAACAGCGGACACGCGACCATTGAGGCGAACATCACATCGCAGTATGAACAGCATCTCCGAATGATTCTCGGGCATCCTCCTGGAGCGACGGACTGTGTTTCTTCATCGGCTCTGTTGAATCTGCTGGGATCTTCGGAAGGAGATCCTGTCATTCACGGACTCCGGGATGCGCTCGCGATTCCCGGAGTATACGTTCACATGTATGGCAAGCGCATCTGCAAGCCGGGCCGCAAGATGGGCCATGTGACCGTTCTTGCTCCCGATCGCGCGATTTTGCTTGAGCGCATCGAAATGGTGCGCAGACTGCTCCGGGTAGGTCCAAAATGAAAATTTCTTTTGTTTCCATTATCATGGGCAGCGCTTCCGACCGCCCCGTCATGGAGCATGCAGCCGAAGTGCTGCGTGACTTTGATGTTCCTTATGAGATGACCGTCGTTTCCGCGCACAGGACTCCCGATCGCATGTTCGAATTCGCAAAGTCCGCGCGCGAGCGAGGTGTAAAAATCATCATCGCAGGCGCGGGCGGAGCCGCTCATCTGCCCGGCATGGTTGCCTCGATCACCGAGCTTCCGGTAATCGGCGTGCCCATCCGGTCTTCTAATTCTCTCGATGGTTGGGATTCGTTACTTTCTATTGTTCAGATGCCGGGCGGTGTGCCGGTTGCAACCGTCGCAGTCGACGGCGGCAAGAATGCGGGCGTGCTCGCAGTTAAAATGCTCGGGATTCACGACCCGGTGCTCCTGGATCGCGTGCGAAAGTATATGACGAAACAGCGGGACCACGTGCTGGAAACCGCCCGTGAAATGGAGCAGAGCCATCTGTGAAGATCACGGCTGCGAAAGCCGGCGCGATCGCGGGGCTCCTCGTTCTTGCAGTCCTTCCATTTGCATGTGACCGCGAACACCGGGAACTAACAGACGCAGACCGCGCGGGCAAGCCTGGCGAATTTGTAAAACTTTCCGCAGGCGTGACGCACTACGAAGCAGGCGGACCTGCAACCGGCCGCCCTGTGATTCTCATTCACGGATTTTCTATGCCCTATTTTATCTGGGACTTCGTCTTCAAGGACCTGACGTCGCGCGGGTTTCGCGTCATTCGTTTGGATCTCTACGGCCGCGGTTTATCGGACCGGCCGAATGTTGATTACGGACCGGATCTCTATGACCGCCAGGTCACGGATTTGCTGGATCATCTTCACATAACGCGCACGTCGGTGATTGGATCATCCATGGGCGGTCTCGTCGCAGTTTCGTTTATGGCCCGACACCCTGAGAGAGTCCACCGTGCTGTGCTGATTGCGCCCGCAGGTTTTCCGATGCCGCTGCCTTTTGCGGCGAGGCTGGCCCGCATGCCGGGCATCGGCGACTATCTGGTGCGTGTGATCGGGGACCGTTCATTTCGACGCGGGACAGAAACCAGTTTTCACTCGGGTGTCCCTGCCGCATTTGCGATGCAGTTTGAAGAACAGACGCAGTACCGCGGCTACAAGCGCGCGCTGCTTTCCTCGCTCCGCCATATGCCTCTCGAAAGCGCCGTCCCTGTATTTGAGCAGGCGGGCCGCGCGAAAGTTCGGACGCTTGTTCTGTGGGCAAGAGAAGACCGCGTACTGCCGTACGAAAATGCATCTGGTGTTGCCAGGACTCTTGGCGCGCGCCTCGTAACCCTGGAAGGCACCGGACATACGCCGCACTACGAAAACCCGGAGCTGGTTCTTCCGCACATCGTCCAATTCTTAGAATGAGACCCGGTTTCGAAGCGTGGATTTTTCTCCACATGGTTGCGCCGTCGCGACGGTTGCGGGAAACGACGCCGGCGAATAGAACTTGCTTCGCGCGGTCCCTTGAATTTTGTTTCACTCATGTGCGGCATTGTAGCGTATCTGGGGCCAAAGTCGGTCGACTCGGTGCTTCTCGTCGGCTTGACCAGACTTGAATACAGGGTATTCGATTCGGCGGGCATTGCCGTGATGGACAACGGCGAAATCGTTGTCAGAAAAGAAAAAGGAAAGATCAAAGATCTCGAAGACCTCCTCCTCTCGCATCCGGTTGAAGGGAACATAGGGATCGGTCATACGCGCTGGGCGACCCATGGAGAGCCCAATCGACAGAATGCGCACCCGCACACCGGGCAATTCGGGAAAGTCGCAGTCGTACACAACGGAATCATTGAGAACCATCACCACATTCGCGCGGAAC